>CBDUKE010000011.1:0-46318 GCA_965367725.1 uncultured Maribacter sp.
ACCGTTTGCGCGATGCCGTTTTTAGCCGTCAACGCTATTGGGGCGAACCTTTCCCTGTGTATTATGTTGATGGGATGCCACAGATGATTGATGTGGAGCATTTGCCTATTGCGTTGCCTGAAGTTGAAAAATACCTACCTACCGAAACCGGTGAACCACCCTTAGGGAATGCCACGGTTTGGGCTTGGGACGTAGACCAGTCAGCAGTAGTCAGTAATCAGTTGATTGACCATATAAAAGTATTTCCATTGGAATTAAATACAATGCCAGGCTGGGCGGGGAGTTCCCAATACTTTAATCGGTATATGGATTCTGAAAATGAGAATGAAATCTTCTCACAAGATGCCATAACCTATTGGCAAGATGTGGATTTGTACATAGGTGGTAGTGAGCATGCCACTGGGCATTTATTGTATTCCCGTTTTTGGCAAAAGTTTATGTTTGACAAAGGTTTGGTACCCAAAGATGAGTTCGCGAAAAAGTTGATCAATCAAGGAATGATAACTGGTACAAGTGCTTTTGTTTATAGGGAAGAAGAAACAGGGAATGTAATTTCGAAAGGTATGGTTGGAGATAAAAAAGTTACACCAATTCATGCGGATGTTTCTTTGGTCAATACTTCTGACGAATTGGATATTGAGGCGTTTAAAAAATGGAAACCGGAGTTTAAGGATGCTAATTTCATTTTAGAAAATGCGAAATACATCGTAGGTCGTGAAGTTGAAAAAATGTCCAAATCCAAATACAATGTGGTAAGTCCGGATAGTATTTGTGAGCAATACGGAGCAGACTCTTTGCGTTTATATGAAATGTTCTTAGGGCCTTTGGAGCAGTCCAAACCTTGGAATACAGCTGGGATAACAGGTACACATTCGTTCTTAAAAAAACTATGGCGACTGTATTTTGACGAAAACGGAGCAAAGTTCAATGATGCAGCACCAACAAAAGAGAACCTAAAGACTTTGCATAAGACGATTAAAAAGGTAGAGGAAGATATTGGAAATTTCTCTTTCAATACGTCGGTATCCACTTTTATGATCTGTGTAAATGAACTTTCAACCCAAAAATGTACAAGTCGGGCTATTTTAGAACCATTGGCCATATTGGTTTCACCCTATGCCCCGCATATTGCAGAGGAACTTTGGCAACAATTGGGCTATAAGGAATCTATAGCAACAGCATCTTTTCCCATTTTTAATGAGAGTCATTTGGTAGAGAGTAGTAAGCAGTACCCAATTTCGTTCAATGGGAAAATGAGGTTTACATTGGAATTACCATTGGATTACTCCAAAGATGAGATAGAAGCGGCTGTAATGGCGCATGAAAAAACCCAACAACAACTACAGGGAAGATCACCTAAAAAGGTGATAGTTGTACCAGGTAAGATTGTGAATATTGTAGGTTAAAACCTTAAATGATTAATAAAAAGCCGCTTTTCTTAATTGTAAAGTGGTTTTTTGTTCTTGAAGACCAAAAATATTTGGCTCTTATCAATTGTGCCCCCCCTAAAAAACATCAAATATTATTTCAAATCATAAATTATTCGCTATATACCCTTAAATAAAAAGGGTATATAGCGAGTAAATATGCAATTAAACGAAATTACCCCCTATTTTTAGATGAATAATTTTTTTAATTCGAACTATTGTCACAATTTTACCTTCATAATGTAAAAACATAACAAATGATAATAGGCATTCCGAAAGAAATTAAGAATAATGAAAGTCGGGTTGGTATGACACCTGCCGGTATTTTTGAATTAGTTCATAAAAATCATACGGTGTATGTGCAATCAGGAGCTGGCGAAGGGAGTGGATTTTCTGATGAAGACTATAAAAAAGTAGGTGCTATTATTTTGGACACCATTGGTCAGGTATATGCCATGAGTGAAATGATTGTAAAGGTCAAAGAACCAATAAAGGAAGAATACGGATTAGTTCAAAAGGGACAAGTGGTATTTACCTATTTTCATTTTGCATCAAGTGAACCACTGACCGAGGCCATGATGGAAAGTAAGGCAATATGTATTGCCTATGAGACCGTTGAAGATAAAGATGGGAGTCTACCTTTATTGACGCCAATGTCAGAAGTTGCTGGACGGATGGCCATTCAACAAGGCGCTAAGTATTTAGAAAAACCCAAAAAAGGTCGTGGGGTATTGCTCGGGGGCGTTCCAGGCGTACCGCCAGGAAGGGTTTTGATTTTAGGTGCCGGGATTGTAGGCATTCAAGCTGCTAAAATGGCGGCAGGATTGGGGGCCCATGTTACTATTCTTGATATAAACATGAAACGACTTCGTTACGTAAATGATGTAATGCCAAGTCATGTGGTCACTGAGTTTTCAAATGAATATAATATTAGAAAGCATGTAAAAACGCATGACCTGATTATTGGAGGTGTTCTGGTAAAAGGGGCAAAAGCTCCCAATTTAATTACAAAGGATATGTTAAAGACCATGCATCCTGGTGCGGTAATCGTAGATGTAGCTGTTGACCAAGGCGGGTGTGTAGAAACAACAAGACCAACGACACATGAAGACCCTATTTATATCATTGATGATGTGGTTCATTATTCGGTGGCCAATATGCCAGGTGCAGTACCGTATACTTCTACTGTGGCTTTGACCAATGTCACATTGCCATATGTGCTGGCATTGGCGAATAAAGGATGGAAAAAGGCCTGTGCCGATGATCCTTCGTTGAATAAGGGGCTCAATATTGCCTATGGGGAAGTGGTTTATAAAGAAATAATAGAGGCGTTTGGGTGGGAAACAGCCTCGGCATAAACAGTACATTTTGTCAGCATTTATAACCCTGCCGATTTTGGCGGGGTTTTTGTTCTATGTTTATTCTCTTAAAAAAGGGAATCTTTAGTATTTTTACAAAAGTTAAAACAGAAAAGTTATGATGGGATATTATATATTAATCGGGGCTATTGCTTTAGTGAGTTGGCTCGTGAGTAGCAAGCTCAAAAGTAAATTCAAGCATTATTCCAAGGTACATTTAAGCAATGGCATGAGTGGTGCAGAGATAGCTGAAAAAATGTTGGCTGATCACGGTATTCGAGATGTTAAAGTGGTGTCTACCCCTGGAATGCTTTCGGATCATTACAATCCAAAAAATAAAACGGTCAATTTAAGTGAAGGAGTTTATGCACAACGTAACGCATCTGCGGCTGCAGTTGCAGCACATGAATGTGGTCATGCCGTTCAACACGCACAGGCTTATGAGTGGTTGACTTTGCGTTCACGATTGGTTCCAGTTGTTAGTGTAACTTCTGGGATGTCTATGTGGGTTGTTTTTGGTGGACTTATGTTAGGTGCCGCTGCAGGAGTTGGATTTGGTTACTGGGTAGCCATTGCAGGTTTGATTATGATGGGAATGGCCACTTTGTTCAGTTTTATCACTTTACCGGTTGAATATGACGCCAGTAACAGGGCATTAGCTTGGTTAAAAGCCAAAAATATGGTTACCCAAGAAGAATATAAAGGGTCGGAAGATGCTTTAAAATGGGCGGCACGGACCTATTTGGTCGCAGCTATTGGTTCCTTGGCCACATTGTTTTATTGGGGCTTACAAGTTTTAGGAGGAAGAGATTAATCCAATTAAGTAAAAAAATAGGCCCCAAAGGTTTTCAAAACCTTTGGGGTTTTTTATATCGTAATCTGTCGGTCTATTTGTTGATCCAACGAAATAAATGTTTCCGTTCTTGAAACACCCTCTATCTGTTGTATTTCTTTGTTCAGAACATGCATTAAATGCTCATTGTCCCTGCAGAGTACTTTTATTAAAATTGACCAATTGCCAGTTGTATAATGGCATTCCAATACTTCGGGTATTTTTTCCAATTGCTTTACTGCAACAGGGTTGCTCATAGCCTTATCCAAATAAATACCGATGTAGGCCATGGTAGTATAACCCAATGCCTTAGGATTGATGATGAATTTTGAACCTGCAAGTAGCCCAGATGCTTCCAACTTTCGAAGACGCTGATGAATGGCTGCACCAGAGATGCCAATACTCCGAGCTATTTCAAGAACTGGTTTTCGGGCATCCTGCATTAAAAATCTTAGGATTTTCTTGTCAATTCCATCAATCTTTACACTATTGTTATCAGATTTCATTTCTTCGTATCAATATGAAAGTAAAAATACGAAATACTTATGAAAGTCTAATTGCCCACTGCATCTGGATTGTATCCCAAATAAGGTACCTCATATTCCTTAAAGGTAATCCCGTAGTTCTTTAATTCGGCCAATATTGGATCATATACTTCATGGGTTATGGGTATTTGTACTCCTGGTGTGGTAATTTGTTTGTTCAAAATCAATAAGGTAGCAATAGCTACTGGTAAGCCAACGGTTTTGGCCATGGCAGTGTAGGTGCGATTTTCTCCAATGACAACTACATTTGCATCAATCTGGAATTTTTTACCGTTGAGTTCATAACCGAACTTGTGATACATAACAATCATATCCTTGTCATCCTTGTCCAATGTCCAGCTATCTTCTAAAATCAATTGTAGGATTTGAGCAGGAGTGGCGTTTTCTAGCGGGATGACTTTTTTAGGGTCAAAAAGATGTAATTCGGAAAGCATTTCCCACTTCCTATCATCTTGGTCAATTTTTAAATAATGTCGTAATTTCAATTCAACCGAATCGGTTGGCGAATAGGGCAAAAACAGATTGGTGAATTCCCGGTATGACATTCCCTTTGAGTTTTCAATAGAATAGCTATCATCGGTCATTCCCAATTGTACGAACATATTCCATGCCTTTGAAAAGCCAACCCTCCTCATTGTACCTCTATACAACGTAAGCGCATTATGTAAACCATAAGCCTCGCGATAGTTCAAAGAATCGCGATTGGCATAGCCTTCGAATTTACCGTAGCCTGGAATTTCAAAAAATTCCGTTCGCCTAAAAAGTTTATGATACGGAATGTATTTATAAGAACCTTCCTGAATGAATTTTGCCGCACCTCCTTGACCTGCTATAACCACATTTCTAGGATTCCAGGTAAACTTATAGTTCCATAAATTATCATCACTCTCAGGAGCGACCAAACCACCTGTAAACGATTCGAACAAAAGCATTTTACCACCTTGGTTCCTAATATTGTCAATAATCTGCATTGCGCTCATATGGTCAATTCCAGGGTCAAGACCAATCTCGTTCATGAATACCAAGCCTTTGTCTTTTACTTTTTGGTCCAGTGCTTTTATTTCTTTACTGACATAGGAAGCGGTGACCAAATCTTTTTCCAAAGTCACACAATCCTCGGCTACTTTTATATGAAAGCGGGCGGGCAACATAGAAACCACGATATCACTGTTCCTGATGGCTTTTTTACGGTCGTCATCTTTTAAGATGTCCAAATGCATGACCGTACAATTCTTATGGTCTTTGATTGATGCAGGAATCGTATCAGGATTTATGTCACCAATGGTAAGATGAAGTTTTTCAGCATTGGACTTCTCTAAAAAGTAGTCCAATAGATAAGAGGTTGATTTGCCGGCACCTAAAACAAGTATTTTTCGCAACATATCTTTAATTACATTTACGTTAATATAACGGAGTGCTAAGGTATCAAATTGTTATATTTATAAAAAAAGTGGTTAATTAAGTTATGAACAAAACAATTTTTAGTACAGGTATTATCTTTGGAATACTTGCTGTGATTTTAGGCGCTTTTGGGGCTCACGGTTTGGAAAAACTAGTTGATGCCGATGCAATACAATCTTATGAAACAGGAGTAAGATACCAAATGTACCATGCCTTATTATTATTGGTTTTAGCCAATACCAATTTTGTGGGCGAAAAGAAAAAAAGTATTATTTTTTACCTCATTACCCTTGGGGTTATACTTTTTTCATTTTCTATATTTCTTCTGGCGACCAATGATTTAACATCCTTTGATTTCAAAAAAATTGGGTTACTGACCCCACTGGGAGGCCTATTATTAATTCTAGGTTGGATTGTATTTGGATTTCGGGCTCTTAAAAAAATGAATAAGTAGATTCATGATTTAAGGGGAAAACTTTAAAAAGTTTGAAGTGTTTGCCAGCGAGGAAATTAGACGCGGCTGACCGCAACGATATACCTTCTAAAAAAAACCTGACGTAATCGTCAGGTTTTTTTTTATTTCTTGTTTATAATAGTAATATACTTTTGCAACGCCATGGTCATTGATGGCGTATCCGGTGTTGGAGCTTTAATATCAATGCGTAAGCCTGCTCCTGTCGCTGCATCAACAGTTGAATTGCCAAATACAGCTATGCGCGTATCATTTTGCTTAAAGTCAGGGAAATTCTTTAATAATGATTCTATACCAGATGGGCTAAAGAAAACCAGAACATCGTAAGATACATCCCTTAGATCAGAAAGATCACTGATTACTGTTTTGTAGAAAACACCTCTGGTCCAATTAACACCCAACTCATCCAATTTTTCAGGAACTTCATGGTTTAATACATCTGAAGATGGTAAAAGAAACTTCTCTTCCTTGTATTTTTTGAATAAAGGAACAAGGTCTTTGAAATTCATCTTACCTACATAAATCTTACGTTTGCGATAAACCACATATTTTTGAAGATAGTAAGCTACGGCTTCGGACTGGCAAAAATATTTCATTGCATCAGGCACTTTGAATCGCATTTCTTCAGCAATTCTAAAGAAATGATCAACCGCATTTCTACTGCACAGGATAATTGCAGTATAGTTGTTCAAATCTATCTTTTGTTGACGAACTCCTTTGGCATCAACCCCTTCAACATGAATAAATGGCCTAAAATCTACTTTTACTTTTTCCTTATCAATAAGTCTGGAATAAGGGGAGTTTTCCATTTTAGGTTCAGGCTGCGACACCAAAATCGTTTTTATTTTCATAAATCCTAGTCTATTAGATAGCTTCCGATGAGAATAAACGGTGCAATTTCAAGAGCGCAAAGGTACAAAATAAAATAGAAAAAGTTACCAGTAATGAATTTTTGATGATTCCGTATAATGGTTATCCAGCCAATTACATTTACCAAAAGAATTAGTAAAAACGCTACATAAAACACAACTTTAGACCCAATTGCGATATAGGTTAGGATAACATTTGCCACAAACATGATCAATCCGCTGTAATTGAAATAGGATAATTTCTTGAAAATCACCTCAGATATCGTTTTTTGCGTCCCAAAAATGAAACTATTGCCCATTTGAAGCGCCAGTTTTATAAATAGAAAAAGCACTAATGAAGCCAAAATCAATGGAAACACAACGATTACAGAATTTTGGGAAGGCTCAAAAAGAATGTTTCTACCTAGATACAAGAAAAGGGAAAAGTTGATGATAAGAAATAAACCAAAAAATAAATTAAACCAATTTAGTAGCTTTTCTTTTTTGTTGTACATGAAAATGTACTTGTTGTTGAAAGGTAGAATAATGAAATTTAAGAACCTGGTGTAAAAAACCCCTTTTGCTAAAACCACAAATAAAAGGCTTACAAAAATTAGAATTGTAATCCAATCCATCACCACTATATTTCTTAAGAGGGGTTCCATTAGTTTAGTTTTAATGTTGCACTGTTTAACCCATGCCGTAATCCGTTTTCTGAAATTACAATTTTAAAATATCCCGGCGATGCTATTTTTTTTGACTTTGGTAACTTAAACGTTAAAAGAGTGGTATCATTTGATTTTAGCGCTAGTAATTTATCATTAACGGGAGATATCTTAATTGGGACAAGCTCTTTAAACTGCTTGGCGTCATTCAAAAAAGCTATTGCGAATTGCAATTTATCCAAGGCAATATTCTTGGTATACGGATTGTATATTTTTACAGTTTGTTCTTCATCGTTCAAGGTAAAACTATCTTTGTTTACATAACACCTAAGCTTTCTGAAAGATTCAAAATCATCTATAAAATGGGCATAATAGATACTGCCATTTATTTTAGGAAAAGTGAATTCTCTATTCGCAAGATATTTTGAAACATAAAGCACCTTCTTATGTTGCACCTCTTTTTCTGAATCGTCTATCGAATATTGGTTTTGTCTATAATTTATATTGTTCAAGGAGAACGATGTTTTTCCTGTGTAAAAGGCATACATTGGGGCATTACGGTACGAATTTTCAAAAACTACAGGATTATCACCTGCTTTAGATTGTATTTGGCCCATCCAGGCTTTATTGCCATGGGATTCATAAATCACTGGAAATAATGGTTCGTAAACCAAGCCCATTCGTAGAAAAAGGATGACAGCAATATTTACTAGACCCAACTTATAAATCCAT
This sequence comes from uncultured Maribacter sp., assembly GCA_965367725.1. Taxonomy (GTDB): domain Bacteria; phylum Bacteroidota; class Bacteroidia; order Flavobacteriales; family Flavobacteriaceae; genus Maribacter_A. The sequence goes on from CBDUKE010000011.1 coordinate 8,281, forward strand.
TTTCGAACAATCCCATTCTCAATCATATAATTGAAAACAAGGATAGCAACAGGAATGGAGATAACAATTATCCATTGGGTCTGTACCCTCCTATTGAAACTAGAGATGAAAAAGAATATCAAAATCCCATAGGTCAAATATAAAAGTGCTTTAGTGAACAGGTCTTTTGTACGCGTCTTGAATAATGAATAATAAATAAAGGGAAAAGTGAGCCCAAAAATTGCGACTAGATTAATTAAAAAGCCCAAAGTGTATTTATTAAAACTGTAAGCGGCATTAGGTCGTTCAAATAGATGGTATTTAATCGATATAAAATCATGCTCATATAACCATAAAAAATGAGGTGTGTAACACAATAAAGCTATGGCAACAGCAATCCATGCATATTTATTGAAAATCAATTTTAGATTAGATAATAACACGAATAGAATCACTAATACAGCATGGTATTTACTGTACATGAGAGCGGCCATAACCAATCCTAATAAAAACGCCAACAGAAAAGTGGGGGATTTAATAAAGTGTTTGTAAATCAAGAGAAATAAGGCGGTAAAGAATAATAAAGGGGTATCGGGCAGCGTAAAAAAACCGTAAGCGTTGAGCAGGGTCATGGAAAATACGAGCACAAAAAATTGCGGTACAAAATTTTCTTTCTTGGGGTTGTCAATTGTGAACCATAATACAAGTAAAGTAGCTACAGATAGAAGACAACTAACAAAACGCACCCCTAATTCACCATCGAAGAAAAAACCACTGAGTTTTATCATTAATGCGACCATGGGCGGATGGTCAAAATATCCCCAAGCCATTTTTTTAGCATAGTGCCAATAATAGGCTTCGTCAAAAATGAGTTCTGTAAAATGGGCCTGTAAAAGGTTAAGGACCAATATAGAACCTAAAAGGTATAAAAATAGCCTTGGTAACTTCAATGACATTGTTGAATGTTGATTGGGCGCAAAATTACAAATTCTGCCCCTTATAGAAAGATTTAAAAAAATGATAAATAGCAAAATCAAATTCCCATAGAGCTTTTAAAACACTATTTTTGTGGAAATTCCATCAAGTTTATGTCTGGCAGATTGGTCATTATACCCACCTATAACGAGATTGAAAATGTTGATGCCATCATTAGGGCTGTCTTTGAGTTAAAGAAGGATTTTCATGTGCTAATTGTAGATGACAATTCGCCAGACGGTACAGCAGACCATGTATGTAAAATGCAGAAAGAATTCCCAAATCAATTGTTCTTGGAAGTACGCCAAGAAAAAAAAGGATTGGGTACGGCTTACATTCACGGATTTAAATGGGCAATTGCAAAAAAATATGACTACATCTTTGAGATGGACGCCGATTTTTCCCATAATCCAACAGACCTATTGCGTTTGCATAAGGCCTGTGAAAATGGGGCCGATGTAGCTGTTGGATCACGTTATAAAAAGGGAGTTAATGTTGTAGATTGGCCCTTGTACAGGGTATTGCTTTCTTACGGAGCGTCATTTTATGTAAAAATGATTACCGGGATGAGAGTACACGACCCAACTGCTGGTTTTGTTTGTTATAAAAGACATGTATTGGAAAATATAAACCTTGATTCAATTAGGTTTGTTGGCTATGCTTTTCAAATTGAAATGAAATTCAGGGCTCATCTAAAAAAGTATAAGATTGAGGAAATTTCTATTATTTTCCGAGATAGGGTCAAGGGTAAATCCAAAATGAGTTCTTCAATTATAGGTGAGGCCATATTTGGGGTTATGAAAATGAAATTGAAAAGTATTTTCCAAAAAAATAAATTCTGATTATGGGCGAAATCTTGATTAAAAACGCAAAAGTCGTCAATGAAAATAAAATATTTGAATGTGATATTTTGCTTGATGATGAATTGATTGTTAGGATTGATAAAGATATCAGTAGTGACAATGCCGAAGTAATTGATGTTGAAGGTAATTATTTACTACCGGGCATTATTGATGATCAAGTACATTTTAGGGAGCCTGGGCTAACCCATAAAGGCGATATTGCCTCAGAAAGTAGGGCTGCTGTAGCTGGGGGTATTACAAGTTTTATGGAACAGCCGAATACAAACCCACAAACAACGACCATTGAAAAACTGGAAGAGAAGTTTGCTCGTGCAGCAGACTCTTCTTTCGCCAATTACTCTTTTTTGTTCGGAGGCACCAATGATAATTTAGAGGAATTGAAACGGTTGGATAAAAATGCCTGTTCTGGTGTAAAACTGTTTCTGGGATCCTCAACAGGAAATATGTTGGTTGATGATGAAGTTATTATCGAAGAGATATTTAAAAATACAGAAATGGTTATTTCGGCACATTGTGAAGATGAAACGACCATAAAAAGAAATTTGGCCAAGTACAGGGAACAGTATGGCGACGACATTCCTATCAAATATCACCCATTGATAAGAAGTGCCGAGGCTTGTTATCTCTCTTCATCCAAAGCTATTGCATTGGCAAAGAAAACAGGAGCGAGATTTCATGTGTTCCATTTATCCACAGGTATTGAAACAGATTTGTTCCGAAATGATATTCCATTGGAACAAAAGAAAATAACTGCTGAGGTATGTATTCACCACTTATGGTTTTCTGATGCCGATTATGATACAAAAGGCACATTGATCAAATGGAATCCTGCTGTAAAAACAGCTGAAGACAGAAGCAAACTCTGGGATGCTTTACTCGATGACCGTATTGATGTAATTGCGACTGACCATGCCCCACATACTTTGGAAGAAAAGGATAATGTGTATACCCAAGCCCCATCAGGTGGACCCTTGGTGCAACATGCATTGCCTGCCATGTTGGAAAAATATCATGACGGTGTCATATCCCTGGAAAAAATAGTGGAAAAGATGTGCCATAATCCTGCAAAATTATTCCAGATAAAAAATAGGGGGTATGTAAAAGAAGGATTTTATGCAGATTTGGCGATTGTGAACCTGAACGATTCTTGGAAAGTTACAAAGGAGAACATAGCATACAAGTGTGGTTGGTCGCCTTTTGAGGAACACACTTTTAGATCAAAAGTTTCGCATACTTTCGTGAATGGACATCTTGCTTATGAAAATGGGAAGTATTCGACCCAAAGAAATGCGAAACGATTAACTTTCAACAGATAGCGATGAAAAACCTATTTGTAATATTCTTGGCAATACTCCTAACTTCATGTGGTGAGAAACTGCTTGAAAAACCAGAAGATCTAATTCCAAAAGATAAAATGATAAATATCCTTAAGGATATAACCATTTTAAATTCCGCAAAAAGTACAAGTGTCACCGTTTTCCATGATTATAATATTGAACCAACCACGTTCATTTTTTCCAAATATGGGATAGATAGTCTGCAATTTGTCACAAGCGACAATTATTATGCTTCTTTACCCAATGAATATGAGGCAATGTATGCAGAAATTGAAAAACAGCTTGACAATGAGAAAGAACAAATGTCTGAAGCTAAAAAAATAAAAGACAGTTTGCAATCAGAAATGAATTTGAAAAAAAATCAAATAAAAAGGGTAAAGCCAAAGAAAACTAAGGATTCTCTTCCTTAAACTTCGAACAACTGAAGGCAATTATCTCATCTAAAGCCTCAAAATCAAAACCTATGGCGCTAATGATACTTTGATTATCATATATTTCACGAAACATTAAAGAATAAATTGTTTTTTTTGTGATTTTCCTGCCGCTTCTTGTGAAAAGGTTTTTTAAAAAATCAAAAACACGCCCCAATTCCAATTGCCAGATTTTTAGTTCTTTGGTAGGTGCTTTTTTCCCTAATTCAGTTGATAATCTGGTCAAAATGTTTTTATAAGTAAAATTTTCGGCCACTGCAATAAAGCGTTTATTGGTTACTTCAGAATTCATTAGTGACGTCATCATTTTAATCACATCGCCGACCGAAATAAAACCCGAGCCACCAGGAGGATAAAAACTATATTCTTTATTAGCTGTTGTGAAAAGCCTCCCACTACCACTATCCCAAAATCCAGGGCCAATGATTATTCCAGGATTCACAATTACCACGGGTAACCCCTCTTGGGACGCTCGCCAAACTTCCATTTCTGCCCTGTGCTTTGTAAGGCCATAAACATTGGCTTCTTGTCCAGTCCATTCATTTTCCTCAGTGGCTTTGATGCCTTGAGCACTTTTTCCAATGGCTCCTATAGTACTTACATAGCAAAGTTTCTTAATGTTGTACGCTAGGCATAAGTTGACGATATTGGCGGTACCCAGAGTGTTTATTTTTTTAAGTTTTCGGTAATTGTTCGGATCAAATGAAATCAGTGCTGCAGCGTGGTAAACAAATTCCACATTTTTAAATGCGATTTCCAAAGCAGGAATATCGTTGATATCTGCGAGTAGCCATTCGATTTTATGGAAAAGATCTGGGGCATTTTGGGTATAGTAAGAAAATACCTTTTCTACCCGTTTTAAATTACTTCCTTGTCTATAAATTGCCCTAACTGGAGTATTGTTCTGCACTAAATACAACAAAAGATGCGCCCCAACCAATCCTGTACCACCTGTAACCAAAACCATGGCCCAAATTTAGGTATTTGGGAGATAATAAAACCAATTTCAAATAGGTAAAGACATTGTATTTCCTTTTATATTTGTAGCTATCATCAAATTATACTCAGAATGCGCACAAATTTTGTTGAAGAATTAAAATGGAGAGGGATGTTACATGATGCCATGCCAGGCACTGAAGAACATTTAATGACTGGTATGCAGTCTGCTTATGTAGGTATTGATCCAACTGCGGATTCACTCCATATTGGGCATTTGGTTGGGGTAATGATGTTACGCCATTTTCAATTGGCTGGGCATAAGCCGTATGCTTTATTAGGGGGTGCAACCGGAATGATCGGTGATCCATCTGGTAAATCCGAAGAACGGAATTTGTTGGATGAAGCAACCCTCCGTTTAAATCAGGCAGCTCTAAGAGCGCAATTAAGTAGGTTCTTGGATTTTGATAGTGATGATGATAATGCAGCGATTTTGGTCAATAATTATGACTGGATGAAGACTTTCTCGTTTCTGGATTTTATTAGGGATATTGGGAAACATATTACCGTAAATTATATGATGGCGAAGGACTCTGTAAAAAAGAGATTGTCTGCTGAAGCCAAAGAGGGCATGTCTTTTACTGAATTCACCTATCAATTGGTACAGGGTTACGATTTTCTTCACCTATACCAGAATAATAATTGTACGCTACAAATGGGTGGTAGCGACCAATGGGGCAATATTACTACAGGAACCGAACTTATTCGAAGAATTGGTGGAGGTAAGGGTTATGCATTGACCTGTCCCTTGATTACCAAAGCCGATGGCACTAAGTTTGGTAAAACGGAAGGAGGCAATGTTTGGTTGGATCCGCATAGAACTTCGCCCTATAAATTTTATCAATACTGGTTGAATACTTCAGATTCCGATGCGGCGAAATATATAAAAATATTCACGTTTTTAACGAAGGATAATATCGAAGAATTGATTTCCAAACATCAGGAAGCGCCGCATTTAAGGGTTTTGCAAAAGCGATTGGCAGATGAAATTACGGTGATGGTACATTCACTTGAAGATTTGGACAATGCCAAAAAGGCAAGTAACATTTTATTCGGAAAATCAACCTCGGAAGACTTGAAAACATTGGATGAAAGTACATTTTTAGATGTTTTTGATGGTGTTCCCCAAGCGAAAATATCAAAGACAGATTTAGATGCTGGTTTGGATATGATTGGGGCATTGGCTGCCAAAACAGGTTTCCTAGGTTCTAATGGGGAAGCACGAAGGGAATTGAAACAAAATTCTATTTCGGTAAACAAAGAGAAGGTTAAGGAAGATTACATCATTACTGCTAAGGATTTGATAAACCAGAAGTTCGTTTTGCTTCAACGCGGCAAGAAGAATTATTTTGTACTCGTTGTTGGCTAATTCAATTTAAATTTTCGGGTAATTACAATGCCATAAGATTGCAGCCTCGAATATCGGAATGGTCAAAACGGCCCAATATTTCAAAACTTTCATCTTCATATTTTTTACCCAGATCCTGGGTGGCTATAAAAGAACAGGAATTTATGTTTGCAAGGTCAATTACATTTACGCCTCCAGTTTTCCCCATTTTCTGTAGGGTTAGGGGGTCTTCGGTGTCTCGAATTAAAATTTTCATCCAAGGCGGAGTTTTGAAGATTCCGTTTCCTTGGGAATAAGCTTGGGAGAGTAATTCTGTCATCCCGTATTCAGAATGTATGGTTTTTGTTCCAAAGCCCTTTTTGAGAATATCGTGCAATTCTTCACGGATCAGTTCTTTTCGGCGGCCTTTCATTCCCCCGGTTTCCATTACTATGGTGTTTTTTAAATTCAATTGATGTTTTTCAACCAAATCCAACAAAGCAAATGAAACACCAATGAGCAAGATTTTTTTTCCTTGGGAATCAAGGCTTATTAATTTTTCAACAAGTACATCTATTTCATCCAAATAAAAACCGCTATCCGGATGATTGCTTTTTTTAATCAAATCATCAACCATGTATATCAGGGAAGATCCACTGCGCTCTAAATAAGAAGGTAAAAGTGCCAAAATGCAATAATCTGAAACATTACCATAAAAAGTTCCAAAACCTTTTAAATAGCTTTTCTCATAAAGCAATATGTCTGTTACATAATGCTTGCTAGCAATTTGACCAGACGTTCCGCTACTTGAGAAAATTGATTGTTCAATATTTTTTGAGGAAACTACTTTTTTGGATTTAAAAAAGCCAATAGGTAAAAAGGGGATGTCCTTTAATGAGGTTACGTTGTTCTGGGTTCTTCCTAAATATTCACAAAAAACACTATATACCGGATTCTCTTCTATCTGAAATTTAAAGATATCCAATGCAATGGATTCAAAATCTTGTTGGGTGGAAATTTCAAATATTTTAGAGGTATCGATCATTAGCTTCGCGGACACAAAGGTAATAATATGAAAAAATGATCGAATCTAAACTGATGTTTATTTTACAACGAGTTTACGGGTGATTGTCTTGCTGTCCTCAGTCACTTGCAAAACATAAACCCCTGGCACCAACCTTGAAATGTTCAATGCTGTATTCAAAATACGTTCAGTAAGGACTATTTCACCAAAAACGTCGTAAACAGTAACCTCCTTACGGGCATTTTTTTCGGTTGTGATATAGACCACATCGTTAAAAGCTGGATTGGGATAAAGTTTAAATCCTGAGATTTCCTCTTTTCGGGGATTGTTAAAATCCACCGTTTCCTGCGCAGAAAGCGAAACAGAAAATACCATAAGTAGGACAAAGTAGATTATTTTCATTTATATTGATTTGGGATCAACAAGAGTAAAGATACTGAAAGGGGATACTTACAGAATAAAAATGTTGTGAAATTCGATTAAATGTAGGTAAATAAACAATGCTTTGCAGTTCATCGATATTATTGGTAAATCATCGATAAAAATATAAGTAGTTATTTATAATCAAGAGGAAATAACTATTTAATAATCAGCTTTCTGGTGGCCATTTTATCTTTTTCGTAGACACGCAATACATACACCCCAGCATGTAATTCGGAAACATTCAATTCTTCCCTAAGAAGTGTTGTACTCATCACTTGGGTTCCCAAGACATCAAAAATTTGTATTTTTTTTGGGGCTTTATCCGTTGTTATAATGTACACCTTGCCATTTGTGACAGGATTGGGATATAATTTAAAACCATCTATATCTGCATTGGGCTTGGCATTTTGTGCATAGCTCAACGAAATAAAAAGTAAGGAGAAAATCAAGTAAAGTTTCTTCATATAAATGGAGTTGCAAGAAGCATACCGCAAATATAATAATTTTAGTATAGGATTGTAGGTGCTCTCCTATCATTTATGTATAAACTCGATGAATTACCCATGATTCAATATTACATAAAACTGTTTACTGATATTTTAAGTAATGTGTTATGCAAACCTTACTAATTCAATTGGAATTTAAACGGTTTACCGTAATAGTATTATATTTACTTATATGCTTGAATACAATATGATTTCTCAATGAAAAAGAATGAAAAAGAAAGATATTAAGATACTGTTGGTTGATGATGAACCAGATATTTTGGAGATTGTCAGTTACAACCTTACCTCTGAGGGATACCGGGTTTATACTGCAAAAAATGGGGTAGAGGGAGTAGCCAAAGCAAAGAAAAAACAGCCCCATTTAATTATTTTAGATGTGATGATGCCAGAAATGGACGGTATAGAGGCTTGTGAAATCATTCGTAAAAGCCCAGGTCTTGAGCATACAATCATCACTTTCCTTACTGCACGTGGAGAGGATTATTCTCAAGTAGCTGGTTTTGAGGCTGGTGCTGATGACTATATCACAAAACCTATTAAGCCAAAGGTGTTAGTAAGCAAAGTTAAGGCGTTACTTAGAAGACTAAAAGAGGATGCGGAAGTTACAGAGGAGATTTTAGTGGTGGGGGATCTGGTAATTAATCGAGAAGAATACAAAATTGAAAACAAAGGAACCGAAATTATCTTACCGAGAAAAGAATTTGAATTATTGTCATTACTAACCTCAAAACCCAACAAGGTTTTTAAACGGGGAGTTATTCTTGATAAAGTATGGGGCAATGAGGTTGTAGTAGGAGGGCGTACAATAGACGTACATATTCGAAAATTACGCGAAAAAATAGGAGACCATCACTTTAAAACGGTTAAGGGTGTAGGCTATAAGTTTGTTCTGTAATGGCTATTCGCTTAAAAAAATCGTATAGGTTTGCTTTAAGGTCCGCACTCTTGATCACTTTGGCATCTTCACTTATTTTATTGGGATTACTCTGGTATTTTAATGCTTTAAACTGGCTTTTGATTGGGATATTTGCCGCTCTGTCATTTGTACTTTCGTTTATTGGACTACAAATTAGAATTGAAAATTTTATTTATCGCAGGATTAAAAAGATATATGATGATGTTGCCCTATTGGAATCCTCTACCCTTACTACTGGCCCTATTACAACAGATATGAAAACGCTCACTGAGGAAATTGAGAAATTTGCCCAAGACAAAAAAATAGAGATTGATACGCTTAAGATCAGGGAGGAATATAGAAAGGATTTCCTTGGAAATATATCTCACGAATTAAAGACGCCATTGTTTACGGTTCAAGGTTATATTGAGACCTTACTTGATGGTGCTTTGGAAAATAAAAATGTGCGGAAGAAATATCTACAAAGGGCTAATAAAGGTGTTGAACGTCTTATCTATATTGTCCGTGATTTAGATATGATCACTAAGCTTGAAGTTGGCGATTTAAATTTGGAAATGGTCGATTTTGATATTATTGAACTTATTGAGAATGTCTTCGAGTTACTTGAAATGAAATCTGCCAAAAAGAAAATTGTTTTGACTTTTGATATGGTTTATAAAGACCCCATTTACGTATATGCCGATCGTGATAAAATACAGCAGGTTGTGACCAATTTATTGGTGAATTCAATAAAATACGGTCAAGAAGATGGTACTACTGAGGTAAGTGTCGAAAATTTGATTAAAAACAAGGTGATTGTTCGCATAACGGATAATGGGGAGGGTATATCCGAACAGCATATTCCTCGAATATTCGAGCGCTTCTACAGGGTAGATAAAAGTGGTAGTCGCGATGAAGGCGGTTCTGGTTTAGGGCTATCCATAGTCAAGCATATTATCGAGGCACATGACGAAAAAATTTACGTTGAAAGTGCAGAAGACATTGGGTCTGAATTTTCCTTTACATTGGAAAAAACCAATATTAAAGGCAAAGAATATTTTGAACTTGGCAATTAGGATTTCATTAGATTTGCCACAGGAATAAATAATATAGCGCTGTGGGAAGCAAAAACAAACTAAAAAGATTCAATGAGAATGCTACGTTTAAAAATGTGGTGCAGCCAGATAGACAAGAAATCGAAGGGAATTCATTTGCGTTAAAAGGTAATTGGCATAAACATTTCGGCAACACTAATCCCATAGTGCTGGAATTGGGTTGTGGTAAAGGAGAATATACCTTGGGCTTGGCACGAATGGATGTCAATAGGAATTATATTGGACTGGATATTAAGGGAGCCCGCTTATGGAGGGGAGCTAAAACAGCTCTAGAGGAGCATATAGACAATGTCGCTTTTTTAAGAACCCAAATAGAGTTGATAGACCAGGTTTTTGATGAAAATGAAGTGTCTGAAATCTGGATTACTTTCCCTGATCCACAAATAAAATATAAGCGAACCAAACATCGTATGACCAATGAAGTTTTCCTTAAAAAATATGATCGAATATTAATCGATAAAGGATTGGTGCATCTCAAGACCGATAGTGAATTCATGCATGGGTATACATTAGGGCTTTTACATGGTAGTGGTCGCGAAATACTATATGCGAATCATGATGTGTATAAGAATGAGGGAAGCCCTAAAGAAGTATTGTCTATTCAAACTTTCTATGAAAAACAGTATCTTGATAAGGAAAAACCAATCACCTATATAAAGTTTAGGATAAACTAATACATGGAACACCATCTCATTCTTTTCTTTGCAACTTTTTCTGCTGCTTTTATGGCTACAGTTCCTCCTGGACTTTTGAACATGAATGCTGCAAAAACAAGTGTTGAAAAAGGCAAATTAAATGGTATAATTTTCAGTTTGGGAGTTTCGTCCATGATAATGCTTCAAGCTATAATTGCTGTTTATATTTCTAAGTATTTACATAGAAATCCAGATGTTGTTGAGGTTTTATTGAAAATAGCGGTATTGGTTTTTGCTTTTTTTGCCATATATTTTTTCATGGCAGCAAGAAACAATAGAAAAAAGGTTGTAAAGGCCGTAAAAATCAGTAAAAGAAACAGCTTTTTTAAGGGCATGCTATTAGCTGCTCTAAATTTATTGACCATACCTTATTACAGTGGGCTTAACATCATGTGGAATGCCTCAGGATGGATAAAATTTCAAGTCTGGGATATTGTGATTTTTGTTTTAGCAGCAGGTTGTGGTACATTTTCCGTCTTGTATATGTACACGATTTATTTTAATAAGCTGGAGCATAAAACTAACCGGTTTTCCAAAAATTCCAACTACATTTTAAGTGTATTGATGCTCGTACTTTTGGCTATAACCATTTATAGGATATTTAATTGATGCGAGAAGAGAACAAAAACTTTTTTCAAAAAGTGTACGAAGTGGCCAAGCTAATTCCTTATGGTAGGGTAACTTCTTATGGTGCCATTGCAAAATACCTCGGTGCAGCCAGAAGTGCAAGAATGGTAGGGTGGGCTATGAATGGGGCTCATACCATGCCCGAAATTCCCGCTCATAGGGTGGTAAATAAAATTGGACTTTTGACAGGAAAGCATCATTTTGATGGTACAAATCTAATGCAGCAACTTTTGGAAAGTGAAGGCATCAAGGTGGTTGATAACCAAATCATTGATTTTGACAAGCACTTTTGGGACCCTTGGAAGGAGCTGGGGTAACCCAATAGCAAATAATTATCCTACTATACTACTTTTCAATATAATAACTTTAGCTTCTCAACCCTAAGATGTATCTTTGTTGTTTAGAATGAATATATATAAAGCATGAAGTTGAATAAGCAAGATATCCTAAAAGCATTAGAGCATATTACAGTACCTGGTGAAGGTCAGAACATGGTGGAAAGTGGTGCTGTCAAGAATATTCAGGTATTCGGTGACGAAGTTGAAATAGATATTACCATAAACAATCCAAGTCTTCAGGCACGTAAAAAAACAGAAGTGGAAATCCTGAAGATTATCCACAAAGAGGTTTATGAAAAAGCCAAGATAAAAATCAATGTAAAGGTTGATGCTCCTGCTAAACCCCAAGTCAACGAAATAAAGGGCAAACCATTACCTGGAATACAGAATATCATTGCAGTCGCTTCTGGTAAAGGCGGAGTCGGTAAATCTACCGTAACTGCAAACCTTGCCGTTACCTTGGCGAAAATGGGTTTTAAAGTAGGTTTGTTGGATGCTGATATTTATGGGCCTTCAATGCCCATTATGTTCGATGTTACCCATGAAAAGCCTTTGGCTGTAAATATCGATGGTAAATCAAAAATGAAACCTGTAGAGAATTATGGGGTTAAACTATTGTCCATTGGGTTTTTTACTGAACCTAGTCAGGCAGTAATTTGGCGTGGCCCAATGGCTGCAAAGGCGCTTAACCAGATGATATTCGATGCCCATTGGGGTGAGTTGGATTTTCTATTGATTGATTTACCTCCAGGGACTGGGGATATTCATTTGAGTATTATGCAGGCTATGCCAGTTACTGGTGCAGTTGTCGTGAGCACACCGCAAGAGGTTGCCTTGGCTGATGCCCGCAAAGGTGTTGCGATGTTCCAACAAGAATCCATCAACGTTCCTGTATTGGGGATCATAGAGAATATGGCATATTTTACTCCTGAAGAATTACCAAATAACAAATACTATATCTTTGGGAAAGAGGGTGCTAAAAACCTTGCTGAGGATTTAAAAGTTTCATTCTTAGGGGAAGTTCCTTTAGTGCAAAGTATTCGGGAAGCTGGCGATGTTGGTAGACCTGCAGCACTGCAAACTGGCTCTCCAATTGAGGCTTCTTTTGAAGAAATAACAAGAAACGTTGTTCAGGAATTAGTGGGAAGAAATAAAAGTTTGCCTCCAACGGAAGCAATCAAAATAACCACGATGGCTGGTTGTTCAACGGTTAATAAGCAATGAGTATGACTTCAGATGAACTGAAAATTAATGTAGAAAAAGCACTTGATGAAATCCGTCCTTTTCTTCAAAGCGATGGTGGGGATATTGAGCTTATTTCCATAGATAATGAAACTTCAGTCAAGGTGAAATTACAAGGTGCTTGTGTAGGCTGTACTGTTAACCAAATGACCTTGAAAAGTGGCGTCGAAATGACCATTAGGAAATATGCGCCACAAATTGAGGAGGTCATTAACCTCGATTAAGCAACATTTTTATTTTATATTCTTGCTTGGTAGGTAAATAGATTATGGTACCTGCCTTCTTTGGCAATAAGTTCATCATGTGTTCCTTGCTCGGCAATTCTGCCATTTTCAATAACCAATATCTGATTGGCCTTGCGTATGGTACTCAATCTATGGGCAATGACGAAAGTGGTTCTTCCTTCGGTAAGTTTGGCTAAACTTTTTTGGATCAAAGCTTCACTTTCCGTATCCAAATTGGATGTGGCTTCATCCAATATCAATATTTTAGGGTTTGCGAGCACTGCCCTTGCAATGGCTATTCGTTGGCGTTGACCTCCTGATAATTTAATGCCACGTTCCCCGATGAGCGTGTCCAACCCGTCATCAAAACGATCTGTAAACTCATCGACATAGGCAGCTTTTATGGCTTGTTGCAATTCTTCTTCACTTGCGTTAGGTCTGGGAAAAAGAATATTTTCCCTAATTGTGCCCTCAAATAAAAAATCATCTTGTAACACCACTCCCAAGTGTTGCCTAAAACTGTTGAGATTTACGATAGACATATCTTTACCATCAATGGTTATTTTACCTGATTGTGGATTTAAAAAACTTGCTGCCAAACCAGCAATGGTACTTTTTCCGGACCCGGAACTCCCGACAAGGGCGACTACAGATCCCGATTTTACATCAAAGCTGATGTTATGTAAAACCTCTTTTTCTTCTTCATAGGCAAAAGATACGTTTTCAAATGTCATATCGCCTTTTACGTTCTCTAATTGCAGTACGCGTTCCTCCTCGTCGGACTCTGGAATCATATTCATTAATTCTTCGGTGCGGTCTAACCCTGCCAAAGCTTCCGTCAATTGACTGCCGATATTGCTCATTTGAACTATCGGAGCTACCATTGTACCCAATAATACGGTAAACATTAATAAATCACCAATGGTCAATTCGCCCTGCATTATTTTATAACCGCCATAACCCATTACACCAGTAGTCGCAAGACCAATTAGGAAGGTGGAGGAACTGGTCATAAATGCCGTGGTAGTCAAACTCTTCTTTACATTTTGAAATAACTCTTCAACACCTTCTTCAAATACCTTATGTTCCTGGGCTTCTGCATTAAAACCTTTGATAACCCTTATACCTCCTAAAGTCTCAGTTAACCTTCCTTTTACTTCGGCATTGATTTTACCTCGATTCCGAAAAATAGGGCGAATAATTTTAAACGCTTTTAAGGCGATTATACCGAATAAGGCTAAAGGGATAAAGGTAAAAAGCGTCATGCTTACACTTATTCGTAATAACAATATTAAAGAAACGATTGCAGTAAGTGTCCCACCTACCAATTGCACTAATCCAGTTCCTATTAAATTACGAACGCCTTCAACATCTGACATGATTCGTGAAACCAAAGCACCTGACTTGGCATTGTCGAAAAACCGAATGGGTAGTGAAAGCACTTTTTTTTGTACTTGGGCCCGCAATTCCGAAATCATGAATTGTGCTTGTACGCTCAGTATTTTGGTCAATAGAAATGAAGTAACCGATTGGACCAAAATGGCCAAAATAACAACGACGACTAATACTTTTAGCATTTGAACATCCTTGTTCGCAATAACATCATCAATTAAATATTTAGAGGCCACGGGTGTTACAAAACTTGCTGCCCTACTGATCACTATCAATAGCAACCCGACAAAAACTAGATTTCTTCTTGGCCAAATAATGGTTTTGAAGGCGGTTAGAATGCTTACTTTTTTATGTGACATTAATTTGATGAATTCAATTTTTAGAAGACGCAAGTTACTCTAAATTTATATGGATTTATTGATTGGATATCAAGCGCTATTAATTTTGACAAAAAATTAGCATTTCATTTTCAAGTCCGTTAATTTCACTGAGATAGTGTGAATCTGTCATTAAATGTTTTAATATAAGCTTAATATCAAGTCGTATGAGATATATCTATGTTGTCCTGTTTTTAGGAATAGTATCATGTTCAACCAAAGAGCAATTAACAGAAGCGGAACAATGGCAAGTCCAGGCAGAAAGTATTACAATCATTAGGGATGATTTTGGGGTGCCCCATATTTATGGGGAGACTGATGCCGATGCTGTTTTCGGATTGCTTTACGCCCAATGTGAGGATGATTTTAATCGAGTGGAACAAAATTACATTTGGGCAACAGGAAGGTTGGCCGAAGTTGATGGGGAAGATGCCTTATATAGTGATTTAAGGGCAAAACTCTTCATGACTGAAGAACAGGCCAAGGCCAACTATGAGGAAAGCCCAGATTGGTTAAAAGAACTATGTGATGCATTTGCAGCTGGTGTAAATTATTATTTACATACACACCCAGAAGTAAAACCTAGATTATTGACGCGTTTTGAGCCATGGATGCCTATGTATTTTAGTGAAGGCTCTATTGGTGGGGACATAGAGCGAATTTCAACCCGTAAATTAAAGGCCTTCTATGAAAGTGGAATGCAAATACCTGAAATGGAAGCGCTAAAAATTAAAGAAGAGAAAGAAATGGCGGAGCCTCAAGGTTCTAACGGAATTGCCATCTCAGGAAAATTAACGGAGTCTGGTAACGCCATGCTACTGATAAATCCGCATACCTCTTTTTATTTTAGGGGGGAAGTGCATGTGGTCAGTGAAGAGGGCTTAAATGCTTATGGAGCAGTAACCTGGGGCCAATTTTTTGTGTATCAAGGCTTCAACGAAAAAACAGGATGGATGCACACCTCGACCTATACTGATGTTATGGATGAGTTTAAGGAGACCATTGTAAAAATGGAAGATAAACTGTTGTATCAATATGGAGAGGAATTGCGTCCCGTAAAAGAATCCAAAATTACCTTAGAATATAAAGATGGCGACGAATTGAAGAAAAAGACCTTTCCTGCCTATCATACCCATCACGGACCAATTACCCATATGGTGGATGGCCAATGGACGGCTTCTGCCATGATGTGGGAACCTGTAAAGGCCTTGGAACAGTCTTTTGTTCGTACCAAAAAAGACGGGTATAAAGGTTTTAAGGAAATGATGGATATTCGAACCAACTCTTCCAACAATACGGTTTATGCAGATGCTGAAGGGAATATTGCCTATTTCCATGGGAATTTTGTTCCCAAAAGAGACCTTGCTTTTGATTACTCCCAACCTGTTGACGGTAGCAACCCCAAAACCGATTGGCAAGGATTGCATACGGTAGATGAAAACATTCTTTTGTTGAATCCAGAAAACGGATGGCTTCAAAATTGCAATTCCACCCCCTTTACCGCTGCTATGGAATTCAGTCCAAAAAAGGACGACTACCCAAGTTATATGTCCATCGACCAAGAAAACTTTAGAGGGGTTCATGCTATCAGTTTATTAAAGGAAAGGAAAGGGTATACTTTGGATAATTTGATAGAACTGGCCCATGATCCGTATTTGCCTGCATTTGAAAAATTGATTCCGGGATTGGTCAAGGCTTATGATTCAGAGGGTTCAGCTATGGAATTTAAAAGACCTATTAATGAACTTCGCAATTGGGATTACAGAACCTCCAAGGAATCGATTGCCATGACTTTAGCCCATTACTATGGTACATTATACTATCAACTTGGGGAACGCCCTGAAGGTTTGAAGCCAATGGAGCTTATTGAGTTCTGGGGCAGTGATTCTTCAGATGATGAAAAACGGAATTTGTTTACGCAAGTCTTACTAAAATTGAAAACCGATTTTGGCACTTGGGATATTCCTTGGGGCGAAGTAAATCGGTATCAGCGTTTAAATGGCGATATTCGTCAACCTTTTGATGATAGCAAACCGAGTATTCCCGTTGGTTTTGCCTCAGGGCGTTGGGGAGCTCTTGCAGCATACGGTGCACGATATAACAACAATACGAAAAAGCTATATGGTACCCGTGGAAATAGCTTTGTGGCAGTGGTTGAGTTTGGTGAAAAGGTAAAAGCCAAAAGTATGCTGGCAGGTGGTCAAAGCGGAGATCCGGATTCACCACATTTTAATGATCAGGCACAGCGCTATGCCGATATGAAATTTAAGGAAGTACCTTATTACAAAGAAGATGTTCTTAAGAGGGCCAAGGAGCAATATAAGCCCGGTCAGCGATAGTATTATTCTTTCGTAATTATCAAAGTCGCTTTAGAACCAGCTGATAATAACCATTTATTGGAATATATGAGTTGTCCGGTATCGTCATAAACGTCAACTTGCGCTGTATTGGGGCTGGCAGAGCCCTCATTAAGGGCTTCAAAATCCAGACGGTTAAAACCTTTTTCCAAATCTACATTTACCCCTTTAAAACTTCCTGTAAGCAATACATTATGGTCTATAACATGACCATTGACAGAAATTTTCACCCGATCACCATCCACATATTCATGATCACGGCAAACAATGCCCACAAACTTGCCATCGTTTTTAATATCACCTAAATATTGGTCGCCAAATTTTTCCTTGGAACCACCTTGCTTTTCTGATCGGCCTACTTTTGGGTCAAGTTTTAAATCATGTCCAGCTTGTAGCATTTTGGTATCAGGTAACATTTTAACAGGCATCCTGGTCAGGGAGTCCTTTAGATTGGTATTGGGCTTTGAACCTATTACAGAAGGAATGTTCAAAGCTGTTCCCTGCGAAGTATTGTTGTTGTCATCGGGAGTGGTAACCGTTCCAATATCCAAGGGTATACTATTCGGCAAATCGGTCTGTGCATTCCCTAAAAAGGAAAGCATACAACTAAAGAAAAATATTGAAAACTGTTTTGCAAACATTATTGAATAGTAAAATTTCGCAATAAAGATAGCAATTACCCTGCCATAGGGTCTTAAAGCCATGCTAATTTCGACATATTGAATATATAGGTTTAGAATTTATATTTAAAAGTAAGCAAGTAGTGGTCTTTGCCGGCAGCAAGACCTAGATCCATATGTTCTTTAAAATAAGGCTTTGTGAAAAGAAAAGTACTACCAATACCAATGGCGGCTCCTGCCAGAACATCCCAACCGTCATGATAACCATCTGGAGCTTCTGTTCTACTAACGGCTACGATTGTTGCCAAAATGTATGCCGGGGCACCATATTTCCATCCGTATCTGCGCTGAATAAAAGAGGCACCTGAAAAGGCCGATGAGGTATGTCCTGAAGGAAAAGAATCAAAATGGTTCCTCCCTTCTGGCCTCTGTTTTTTGGTCAAATATTTTAACGAATAGGTTGCTGCCAAGGTAGTGGTATAAGAGAGCGCCATTTTTTTGGTCCCTTGATAATCCTTTTTTATCAAAGTCATAATTCCGGCAGTTACTGGGAGGGCAATTTGTAAAACATCCCCAGTATCTTCCAATATATATTCCCATCTTTCATGGGTAGAGTTAGGGCCATCTACATCTTGGGAATAGCAAAAATCATATACTAAAAGAGATATCCCCATTAAAAATAGTGGAATAATTTTCATAGGATAGCGTTGAATAGATTGTATAGTGACCTATAAATAATTAAACGCTGTTCTTGGATATGTATTATATTTTGATGGAAAGAAGCAGGTTATTTCCCATTGTTCCAATAGTGCGGATTGGTATCTTCAGTTTGTTGGTTCCAATAGTCCTGGGTTACTTTATGACCATCGAAAGTTCTTAATTTGCGTTGAAAAACCCATATTGTTGGGTTGAACACCATATCGGTAACAGCCACGGTATATAATTGGGGTTCTTCTTCCGAAGGCCTTTTTTCTTCCTGTATGACCACTTCGAAACCGTTGTGTTCCAATAACTTCTTTAGAAAATCCTTTCTATTTTCATCGATTTTCTTTTCAACAAAAGTTACTCTGGTATCTTCGATACTGCCAAATAAATGTTTTCCTTCGAGTGCCATAACTTTTAATTAAAAATTCCGCTTAATTCATAAATATAATCATACAATGGGCTATAAAGACCAAGTACTAATATACCAAGTACTGTAATCAATAAACCTAGGCGCATGTAAATTTTATTCTTGAAAAAAGGAATTGGATTTTCGCTTCTCCTCAAGAACATGGCTCGTACTACTAAAAGGTAATAATAGAGAGAGATGGTCACGTTTACGACCGCTAAAAACACCAAAAAGTAATACCCTTCACTCGCAGCTGCTGTAAAGAGGAAAAACTTACCAAAAAATCCAGCCACAGGGGGTATTCCTGCCAATGAGAATAGCGCCAACATCATTACCAAACTTAGATTGGGGTTAGTGCGATACAAGCCTTCATAATCAGTTATATTTTCTTTGCCCGTCTGCAAGGAAATAGCTTGGACCACTCCAAAGGCTGCTAAATTTGAGAATATATAGATCAATACAAAGTAAACTATGGTTGCTGTTCCCAATTGGGTTCCCGCAATCAATCCCAAAAGAATGAAGCCTGCTTGGGCTATCGACGAAAATGCCAAAAAACGCTTCATATTCTGCTGTCTCAATGCAAATAAATTGCCAATGAACATGGTTAAAACCGCAATAACATAAATCATATTTTCCCAAACATGCATTAATGGTTTTAATACAGTGAATAGCAGAATCATTAGAATAAAAACTGCCGCCCCTTTTGAGATTACCGATAAATAGGATGCTATACTAATGGGAGCTCCCTCATATACATCGGCTGTCCAAAAATGGAATGGAACCAAAGAAATTTTAAATGCCAATCCGGCAAAAAACAATATCATTCCAAGGATGGTTAAATCAGTGGAAGTGATCATTAGGACTATATCAGTGAAATAAATGGATCCTGAGGTCGCATATAACATAGAAATACCGAACAAGGATACTCCCGATGCCAAGGCAGAGGAGAGGATCAACTTAATTCCTGCTTCACTTGATTTCCTGCTTGCCGTTTCATAGGCTGCCAAAGCAGCAACCGGTAGCGTGGATAATTCCAATCCCAGGTAGAACATTAAGAAATCACCTGAAGAAATCATGAAATACATTCCCAATAAGGAAGAAAAAAGTAATATGAAGAACTCTGTGCCCTTATTTTGTCTTACAACTTTTTCCTGTAGCCAATCTGCAGATTGTAGTAAAAGAATCAACACCCCTACATTTAGCACATTTTTGAAAAAATGGATCAAACCATTGGTTCTGAACATACCACCAAATAGGCTGTCTTCACTACCTGGAAAGAATCCAACTAATGTATGCACCCCAAACAATAAAATAGCCAAATGAACTATACTTTGTTTTTTGTTTTGTGGAATAAATACTTCAGCAAGAATCAGCAATAAAATAATTGCCAATAGTATAATTTCATGCCGCATCAATAAAAGGTTGCTAAAATCCATTCTCCCTTATTTTATAAAACACCTTGTATAAAAGGTTGTAAACTTTCTAAAATCATATCACTTAACCATAGCGGGGCAACACCCATCCCCACGATAGGAATCAACAACAACAAGATTCCCAATTTCTCATACCATGTAACTCTTTCCAAGGTTAAATATTCTTGGTTTTTAATGGGTCCCATAAGCATGATTCCTACAACACGCAAAATATATACCGCAGTAACCACTATTGCCGAGACCGATATCACTGTTGCAATTCTATAGAACATATCGTCATGTTGGAATGCGCCAACAAAAATGTTCATTTCCGCTACAAACCCACTAAATCCGGGTAGTCCCAAAGATGCGAGACCCGCAATAACATAAATGGCTGAAATAAAAGGAATTACTTTTAGCAAGCCACCAAGTTTCCTTACATCCCTGGTATGGGTCCTTCCGTAGATCATGCCTATTAAAGCAAAGAAAAGGGCAGTCATAAATCCGTGGGAGAGTGATTGTAAAATAGCACCATTCCATGCCGTTTTATTTAACATCAACAGGGCAAACATTACCATTCCCAAATGACTTACTGAGGAGTAGGCATTGATATATTTTAAATCTGTTTGTTTAATGGCTGAAAATGCTCCATAAATAACGCCAATGGTTGCTAAAATAATGAAGAACCAAGACCAATGTTGTGCACCTTCAGGTAATAAGTACATAGCCACTCGGAATACGCCATAGCCGCCCAATTTCATTAATACCCCAGCATGAAGCATAGAAACAGCTGTCGGTGCCGAGGCGTGACCATCTGGAGACCATGTATGAAAAGGAAACAACGCCCCAATTACAGCAAAGCCTATAAAAGTCAAGGGGAAAAATAGTTTTTGAGCTTCAATGGGAATGTTCACTTTGGCAATTTCCAAGATATTGAAAGTCAATGCGCCACCATCGGCATTTGAGTTAAAATAGATGCCCAATATGGCGACCAATAGAATAGCGGAAGCTCCCATTAACATCAAAGTCAGTTTCATGGCCGAATATTCCTTTGGACCGGTTCCCCAAATACCGATCAATAGATACATGGGTATTACAGCAATTTCAAAAAATACGAACATGGTGAATAAATCGAGGGAAATGAAAAAACCATAAACGCCAATCGAAAGTACTAGTAGGGAAACAAAAAACTCCTTTGGTAAATCGTTCATTTTCCAGGATATAAACACACCTGCCAGTACCACAATTGCAGTTAACAATAAGAGTGCAACCGAAATGCCATCTACACCAATATAATAATGAATGTTAAATTCCTTGAACCATACTACATCTTTGGTGAAGACCATGATATCATCATTAACAGCCTTCTCCTTGAAATAGGCAAAAACCAGGTTGATGGCCATGCCCAATTGCACAATGCTTCCAACCATCGAAACTATACGGGCCTGTTTCAACCCTTTAGTGAAAACTAAAGCTAGTATGGTTATAATAGGTACTAAAATAAAAAGTGATAGAATATCCATATTAATCGTTTAGTTCGTCCACAGATAAATAAATACCAATGCTAGAATTACTACTCCGGCGATAAAAGCAAATGCATAATCCTGGACTTTACCTGATTGCATGCCTTTTATTTTTTCCGAAGCCAATACTGTTTTGTTACCGATGCCAACCATGGTGCCATCAACATATTTCTTATCAAATTTGGCTATAGGTGCAGCAACTCGGTTGAATAATATTTTTTTGGTAATGAAGAGGTAAATCTCATCGAAGTAAAATTTATCACTCGTCCACTGATACAATGGGCCAAAAAAGTTTGCCATTTTATCAGCCAAATTATTTTCCTTTTTATAGAATACCCAAGCAAGCGCGATACCAATCAATCCTACACCTACGGCGACGGCCGCTAGGGGATAATTCAAATGTGCTTCGAAACCAGCTTTATCCGCAGTTACGAACTCACTGAAAGGGATGAATCCACCAACAATACTTAATAGCGCAAGAAACATTAAGGGGAAGGTCATCGAAATAGGGGACTCATGAGGTTTGTGCTCGTATTTTGTGTCCTTTCCCCAGAAAATACCAAAGTAAATCCTAAACATATAGAAAGCAGTAAGTCCAGCTACAAAAATCCCGATAAAATAAATCAATTTATTATGCTCAAAGGCTGCGACCAAGATTTCATCCTTACTAAAGAATCCGGCAAAAGGTGGAACGCCAGCAATGGCCAAAGCTGCTATCAAGAATGTAATATTGGTGATAGGCATATATTTTCTTAATCCGCCCATATCCTTTAAATAATTACTGTGCACAGCATGAATTACTGAACCTGCGCAAAGAAATAATAGTGCCTTGAACATGGCATGGGTAAACAAATGGAACATAGATGCCATATAACCAAGACCCTCATGACCATCATAACCCGAAACGCCCAAAGCCAACATCATATAACCCAATTGGGACATCGTCGAGAAAGCCAACACGCGTTTTATATCTGTTTGGGTGATGGCTATTATGGCCGCGAACAAGGATGAAAATGCACCTACATAGGCAACGATATTCAAAGCGAAACCATCTTCAACAAAGTAAAACATGGGAAATAAACGGGCAACCAGAAACACACCGGCAACAACCATGGTTGCTGCGTGGATGAGCGCTGAAACCGGTGTTGGACCTTCCATGGCATCCGGTAACCAAATGTGCAGTGGGAACATGGCCGATTTACCTGCACCACCAATAAATATGAGTATTAAAGCCCATGTCAAAACTGATAATCCCATGAACGAAGTGGATGCCCAATTTAGGATGGCATTTCCTTCTGGATTGTTCAGCGTTTCAAAATCATAGGTTCCTGTGTAGTAACCAATAATCAAAATTCCAATCAGAAAACCCAGATCTGCAAAACGGGTAACAATAAATGCTTTTTTGGCCGCAGAAACAGCGGATGGTTTGGTGTAGTAGTAACCGATCAATAAATAGGATGAAACACCAACCAGTTCCCAGAAAATATAGATTTGGAAGAGGTTGGTCGCCAAAACCAAGCCATACATTGAAAAAGAGAACAAAGATAAAAAAGCAAAAAACCTGGTATACCCATCGTCGCCTTTCATGTAGCCCCTACTATATATATGTACCATTAGGGATACTATGGAAACCACTATGAGCATCATTACAGAAATTGGATCAATTTGAACTCCCATATCAATAGCCAGGGTATCCGTGAAATTCATCCACACTGTTTTTTCCACAAAAGTTTGATACACCCCATCTACCTTACCATTCACAATAAAGTATTGGTATGCTGTGTTCAAGGACAATAGGGTCGATGCCAAAAGTCCGGCAACACCAATATAACCTGATACGGATGGTTTGATCTTTTGGTTGAATATTCCCAAAAGCAGGAATACTGCCAAAGGAATCAAGGGGATTAATATGATATTAATAAAGTTCATATATCTTATAATTTTAAGTGTCTAGAATGCCTAGATTGCCTAAAGTTTTAAATTTTTTCCTATTGATGTGAAGAGTGCTAAAATTTCATTGGCTTCCTTTATAACAGGTTCAATAATTAAGGGGTCTTCCCAGTTCATATATTGAATAATCTCTAACCAATAAACGGTTTCACTTGCTTCACTTTCACATATTTTTATTTTATTTCTAAAATCTGCTTTACTTCTTGATCTATTTGCTTCTCTATAATTGGCACCTACACTGGTTCCCGATTTCGTTATTTGATTTTTCAATACGTTACCTTCTGCTGTAGATGGCAATTTGATTGATAGTTTTATAATTTCAATAGCAAATTCTTTAGTCCTTTTTTCTAATTGTTTTCCAAATTCCTTATTATCCACTTGCTATTAGATATTACTTTAAATTTTAGTTCACTTTAGACACTTCAAGTATTTATTAGTGCTTCATGGTTTCAACATCTTTTACTTCGACCGAACTGATTTGCCTATATAAACCAATTATAATGGAAACTGCCAATGCGGTTTCAGCAGCAGCAACGGCTATAATGAAAAGCGAAAACACAACGCCTTGCAACATCTCGGGATATAAATATTTGTTGATGACCACAAAATTTATAACAGAAGCATTCAAAATCAATTCCACAGAAATCAAGATTGAAATCAGGTTTTTGCGGGTGATAAATCCATAAACACCAATGAAAAACAAAATTGATGTTACCGTGAGTATCTCGTATATACTAATTCCAGGAATCATGTTGTTTCATCATTTTTATCTGTTAATTTATTTCCTTTGGCAATGATTATTGCCCCGACCATTGCTGCCAGAAGAAGTACACTGATTACTTCAAAAGGCAATATGAATCCGCCGTCACCGTAGCTTAATAGTTTGGTTCCAATATCTGCTGTTGTAGTAGTCAACGAATTTTCAACCACATTGAATTCGTGTGCATAAATGGTAGTCAAGAATACCCCTAGACCTATTAAACAGGCCAACGTTGTAAGGATTTGTTTAGCGGTTTTTGCAATCTCCAGTTCCATTTCAATATGGTGAACCAAGAGCACTGAAAAAATAATCAGCACAATGATTCCGCCTGCATATACAGTAAGTTGAATGGCCGCCAGAAAGTTATAATCAATTAGAAAGTAAATTCCGGCTATACCACAAAGCACAAATAATAGGTAAATTACAGAGCGTAACATTTTACGGCTGGTGACTGAAGCGATTGCAAAAACAATCATGATTAAGGCTAAAATGTAAAAAATTATTCGTTCCATAGGCTTAATCTTCTACTCCTGGCATTAGTTTAGAATCTGGCTTATTCAATACTCTTGTTAATGCGGTTCGATCATAAACAGAGTTTTCGAAATTTTGTCCCCATTCAATGGCATCAGTAGGGCAGACATCTATACAAAGGCCGCACATGGTACACATACTTAAATGGTATACAAATTTGTCGATCTTTTTTTTCTTTTTGCCTGTTTCCTCATCAATCCCCCTATCCCAAATGATTTCAATAGTACCATTGGGGCAGGCAATCTCACACTTTTGACAACCTGTACATCGGTGTTGGTTTTCCTCATCATGGGGCATGATTACTTCGCCCCGAAAACGGTCGAACATTTTTAGTGTATCCCGGTTGTCAGGATATTGCTGGGTAATGGCTCCTTTTCTTGAATGCAAGAAGTACTTTCCGGTAACACTCATACCGGTTAGTAGTGTTTTGATGCCTTTATATATGTCTGAAAAATAACTCATAATTTTAAAATTGGATTGTAAGATTTTGCCAAACAATCAAGGCCATTATTACAATATTCATAAGGTTAAGTGGGAGCAGGTATTTCCACTCCAATGTCAATAATTGATCAACCCTTAATCTCGGGAAGGTCCATCTAAACCACATCATCAAGAATACGAGTATCATTGCTTTCGCCAAAAACCAAAATACACCTAGCAATGGGATGGATTCTGTTATGCCAAATGGGGATAACCAAGCTCCAAAGAATACTGTAGTTGCAATAGCAGCGATTATGAACATGTTGATGAATTCTGCCAAAAAGAAATAGGCGAATTTCATTCCAGAGTATTCGGTATGAAAACCTGCCCCCAATTCTGATTCTGCCTCGGCCATATCAAAAGGGGCCCTATTGGTTTCGGCGGTCCCTGCAATCATATAGATCATAAAAGCAATAATGGCCGGAATATGACCTTGTACAATCAACCATCCGTTTTTTTGAACTTCAACTATTTCAGAAAGTTGCAGCGTTCCCGTAATCAAAATCATTGTCAAAAGCGATAGGCCTATAGATAGCTCATAGCTAATTGTTTGTACACCACTCCGCATGGCTCCAATCAAGGCAAATTTGTTATTGCTGCTCCATCCTCCTAAAAGAATGCCTATGACTCCAATTGAAGAAATCGCAATTAGAAACAAAATTCCAATATTTATGTCAAAAGCCTGAAAATCCTGTGTAAACGGAATGACGGCCAAAGCCATCAACGCGGTTATAATCACAAAATAAGGTGCTAGATTGTATAAAAATTTATCGGCTTTTTCTGTTCCCGTCAGCTCTTTCGATAGTAATTTCAAGGCATCAGCCATGGTTTGCAACAAACCTTTAAAACCAACCCTGTTAGGACCTATTCGCAATTGAAACCATGCAGCAACTCTTCTTTCCAACAATACCAAAAACAATCCAGCTATTGCAAAAATGGCTAGATAGACGAGGGCTATCAATATCATTTCAACGAGATGGGCCACGTTTTCGGACATTATACTATAAAGCCAATCGTGAATACCTTTTGTTATGCTTAATGCTCTTATCATTTTATCGATCTATATCAGGAATTACAAGATCCAGTGTTGCCATTGTTGCCACCAAATCGCCAATTTTACCACCAACGGCTATATGGTTCAATAAGGATAAATTGGAAAATCCGGGTGAGCGGAATTTCAAGCGATATGGGTTTTTTGTACCTGTACTAATTATATAAACCCCTAGTTCCCCTCTTGCTGTTTCAACCCTTTGGTAAAACTCGCCCTTAGGCAGTTTTATAACCGCATTGGTGGCAACACGGTGTTCCCCTTCAGGAATATTATCAATTAATTGTTCTATGATGGATAAGGATTCCCACATTTCTTGGATCCTAACTATGTAACGAGCAAAGGTATCTCCCTCTGTATTTAAAGCTTCATTGAATGTAACCTTGTCCAAGGCACTATACGGATGATGTTTTCTAACATCACAGGAATAACCGGAAGCTCTACCCACAGGACCTGATGCCCCAAATGAGATGGCATCTTCCTTGGTCAAAATACCAACGCCTTTTGTTCTTTTGTGGAAAATGACATTATTTGTCAAAAGCCTATCGTATTCGGGAAGTTTCGTTTTAAAATGTACAATAAAATCTTTGACTCTTTTTATGAAATTCGGGTGAATATCGAACATTAACCCTCCAGGCACGTTGTAATTCATGGTCAATCTGGCACCACAGGTTTCCTCAAAAATATCGTTGATCAGTTCCCTATCCCTAAAGCCATAAAAATAGGTGGTTAAGGCGCCCACATCCATTCCCATAACACCCCACCATAAGCAATGCGATGAAATTCTGGTAAGCTCCCCAATTATGGTTCGGATAACTTTTACACGATCCGGAATCTCTATTTCAAGGGCATTTTCAATTGTTAAACAGACTGCCTCATTATTAATGTTCGAGGACAGATAATCCATTCTATCCGTTAGGTGAACGATTTGCTGATAACTATCCCGTTCACACATTTTTTCAATAGACCTATGAATGTAGCCTAAGTCTGGCTCAACTTTCTTGATGATTTCGCCATCTATGGTCAACAATAGACGAAGAACACCATGGGTTGCAGGGTGCTGAGGTCCCATATTAATGAAATATTCCTCAGATTTAAAATTGGTTTCGACAGTTGTTGTTTCCATAATTCACTTTTCGTTGATGCAGGATATTTGATACTACTAATTTTTGTTTTGCATCATCTAATTTGTACTCTTAATACTTATAGGCACATCATATATGCAGTGAGCGCTTCTTTCTCATCGTTTGTTAAATTGAGTTCTAAAACAAGGTTAAAAAACTCAACGGTATCATCCAATGTTGGGAGCCTATCATCATGTAAATAAGGTGGGGAATCCTTTATTCCTCTTAAAGGGAATGTCTTTATAGGTCCTTCAGGCCTTCCTTTGTAAAACCGTTCCACCTTTAAATCATGCATATAGTCATCAACAAAAGCAGGTCCGTAATGACATCTTACACATTGTGCTTTTCCGTTGAACAATTTTTCACCGTATAATTCTTGTTTGGTGGCTTTTTCCGGCATCAATTTACCCATAGGGCCTAATTTCGGAGCGGGAGAAAAATCGAGCATGGCATTAAAATCCCCCATTCTATTGGCCACTGATTTTTGATGTGCCCTTGGTCCTATATGTTGCATCATTCCAGGGTCACCGTCAAAGTACTCCTCTATTTCTGCGAAATGATCCATACTTCGAACAGAGCGCTTGGAAGCCAATTGCATTAAATTGTAATTGCCTCTCATAGTTGGTGTACCAACTCTGAGTCGTGCCAAGTGTGGCCTACTGTCTGGTGACAGTTCAAAAGCTCCGTTGGTATGACCGTTTACATGGCAAGAAAAACAGGCTACGCCAGCACTTGGTTCTGGAGTTACCCTATGTGTGGTATGGTTAAACCAAGTTGTGGGAGTGGGTCTTAGTAATTCCTTTAAGCCCTCCATTTGTTCGGGAGTTAATAATCCGTTGAATATTTCATAATAATTGCTGATAGTTATTTCTCTACCTTTAGTAACATCACCCAACTCTTTATGGGTGGTTAGAAACATTGGTGGAGGAAACTCGGGAAGGTACTGATCCGGATAATCATGGTCAACATCAATTCTGAGGTGTTCAGGATGTGCTATGTTCCAACTATCAGGGAACACCATATGCGCCGTTGATGCCAACGGATGCGCCAATGGTTTAAATGGAAATAAATCTTTTTGCTTTATTTCTTCTGCCGACATTTTGGCTAACTGCTCATAAGAACCAATACCCTTAGGTAATCTTGAAATGGGCCCTTTCATAATGGCTTTTCTTCCCCCAGACATATATTTTCCGTTAAAGGATTCACCATTAAAATCGTAACGTGAATTCATATAAGCCTTTATATCCTTCATTAACTGGGGTTTTTGCTTATTATGGAATGCCAACCATTCATTCCATTCCATAGGCAGGTTCGGATCCATAAAAGAACTTTTTCCTTTACCACCGTAATTCCAAAGGTCAAAAGGGGTTCTTTCACCTTTCTGGATTTCTGGATAGGGTTTTAAAGAATCAATATGACCTGCTCCAAGTTCATAATCAGGTTCAACATAATCTTTAACAACAGCACCTGGTGATTGTAATAAATGTAACCCTAAATCTTGGGCAACTTGAAAACCCAATAGGAGTACAGCAACCAGAAGAAGAGATCCAATCAAGTACTTTTTTTTCATCTTAGTTCACTTTTTATTTTACAATTTTTAATTTATTGTCGAGGGTTATTTGATAACCATATTGATCTCATCTACATAATCCTTTCTAAGTGGCCAGCCTTCCCATTCATCAGTCAGAAAAAGTCTTTTTAAGTTAGGGTGGTTATTGAATTTAATTCCGAAAAAATCATATACTTCACGTTCATGGAATTCTGCTGTCATCCATATATCATAGACAGAATCCAAAGTGGGATTCTCGCGATCTGGCGTTTTAACTTTTACAACTATGGAATGTCTATGGATTGTTGATTCTAAATGATATACAACTCCTAATTCAGTTCCCCAATCAACACCGCTAAGACAAAATAGATAATCAAAATGGGTTTGCTCATTACTCTTTAATTGGGCCATTAAAGCATGAAGTTGTTCTGGCTGTACAAAAATGTTCAAGAACTGGGAACCCTCTTCACTGAACTCCAAAAGGCTTGGATTAATTGGTTCTTGTTGTACTGGTTTTTCTGCTGAACCTTCTTCAATTTCAGTTAATTCCACCACATCTGAAACCTTTTCCGCCTCTGGATTGGGAAACCAGCTTCCTATAAGTTCTTGTAATGCTAGGTTGGTCATTTTTTTTGGTTTAGAGCCCTTCATCAAACCCATCAATAGGGTTCTTTTTATCTTTCATACTCTCGGTTCGTATTTTATCCTGCAACATTAACATACCTTCCAATAACGCTTCTGGGCGAGGAGGGCATCCTGGCACATAAACATCAACAGGGATAACGTGATCGGCTCCTTTTACTACTGAATAGGTATTATAGAAAAATGGTCCGCCAGAAATAGCACATGCCCCCATGGCAATTACATATTTGGGCTCAGCCATTTGGTCATACAAACGTCTTAGTACAGGCGCCATTTTATTTACTATGGTACCAGCTATTATAATCAAATCGGCCTGTCTTGGGGAAGGTCTTGCAACTTCAAATCCAAATCTGGAATAGTCATGCCTTGCTGCTCCTGTCTGCATCATTTCAATGGCACAACAGCTGGTCCCAAAATATAATGACCAGAGTGAATTTGAGCGGCCCCAATTAATTATTTTATCCAACGAAGTAACAATGACATTGGCACCGTTCCCCGCTGGGATTACCTTTCCTGGAAAATCTTCCGGTATTTCTGGCTTGTCTATTCCCATTTCAACGCTCCTTTCTTCCATGCATAAATTAAACCTAAACCTAAAATCACTAAAAAGATGAGGACTTCGATAAAAGCAATGGCCCCAACATCCTTAAAAACTACCGCCCAAGGAATAAGAAAGGCTACCTCCACATCAAAAATCAAAAATAATATGGCGAATAAATAGTAACCAACCTTAAACTGCACCCAGGTGGGCCCAATGGTGACCATTCCACTTTCATATGGCGCTCTTTTTTGTGGATTGTCGGATTTATGCGAAATTAAATTTGATAAAAAATTAGCACCTGCCACCAAGACAATTCCAGCAATTAGAAATACGATAATAGCTTCTGACCCCATATTTATTACTTATACTTTTTAAAAAACATTGTAAATGTCACCAGAGAAAAACAGATCATCGGTTTTCGTAAAATTGGAATTTGATTTTACCTGAGCGGTAAGTGCATCTTCCCTTTCTTCCAGGGTAATATCATTGAAGGCCCTAATGATACCCGTTACCATTGGATATTCTGACCGCACCAACATTTGGTGTAATGTCGGATCCTCTTCATTGGCGTTATGAACCAAAAGATCTTCTTGGGTAATTCCGTTTTCACCAATGGTAACCACTTCCAATTTCAAGCCATTTAGTATCAGGCCTTTGTCACGCTCCTTGCCAAAAATCATTGGTTTGCCATGCTCAACGAAGAGTTGACGATCTTCCCGTACTGCTTTATCTGTATATTTAACATAACAGCCGTCGTTGAAAATGGGACAGTTTTGTAATACTTCGATTAGAGAAGTTCCCTTGAACTTTTCAGCCTCAATAAAAAGTGCTGTCATTTCTTTAGGGGTATTTCCAGAAATCCTGGCAAAAAACCGTGCTTGCGCCCCAATGGCCAATTCCCCGGCAGAAAAAGGGGGTTGGGTGTTCCCATAGGGCGATGATTTTGTTTTTTGACCCACCAAGGAGGTAGGTGAAAACTGTCCTTTGGTCAAGCCATAGATTTCATTATTGAACAAAATAATGTTCAAATCCAAGTTTCTTCGTAATACATGAATAAAATGATTACCACC
Source organism: uncultured Maribacter sp. (assembly GCA_965367725.1). Taxonomy (GTDB): domain Bacteria; phylum Bacteroidota; class Bacteroidia; order Flavobacteriales; family Flavobacteriaceae; genus Maribacter_A. Next base: position 39,765 of record CBDUKE010000011.1, read on the forward strand.
AATCGCCATGGAATCCCCATCGCCTGTAATCACCCAAACACTTAGATCTGGGTTGGCCAATTTTACACCAGAGGCAATCGCTGGTGCTCTACCGTGAATACTGTGCATACCGTAAGTATCCATATAATAGGGGAATCGTGAAGAACACCCAATACCTGAAATGAATACTACATCTTCTTTTTTCACTCCCATTTCTGGAAGTGCTTTTTGCATGGAACGCAAAATAACATAGTCATCACAGCCCGGACACCATCTTACCTCTTGGTCACTCGCAAAATCCTTGTACGTATATTCTTTTACTGCTGCTTCCATAATTATTTTACTAAAGATTTAAATTTTTGGATCAACTCATTGTTTGCAAATGGCAAGCCTTGAACCTTATTGAATTGTAGGAAATCAAATCCGTGGAAATTAATTCTAAATACTTGAACAAATTGACCACTATTCAACTCGCAAACAAGAATTTTCTTGAATTTTTTCAGGACTTCTTCGGTATTCTTTGGTAGCGGGTTTATGTAATTAAAATGTGCAAATCCAATATTGGTATATCCTTCATCATCCATTTGTTTTACCGCTGAATGTAAGCTTCCATAAGTGCCACCCCAGCCGACAACCAATAAATCACCTTCCTGGGCAAATTCAGTTTCAATATCCGGGATATAATTTTGTACTCTTTTTACTTTTTCGGCTCGTATTTTTGTCATGTACTCATGGTTTTCAGGAACATAGGATACATTTCCTGAAATACGGTCTTTTTCCAATCCGCCAACCCTGTGTTCTAATCCTGCAGAACCGGGAATAGCCCAATTCCGAGCTAAACTATCTTCATTTCGATCATAGGGGTGCCAGTTTTCTTTCGCTTTCTTTACGATATTATTCTTGATTTCTGGCATACTTGCAACAGATTGGATCTTCCAAGGTGCCGAACCATTGGCAATGTAGCCATCGGTCAATAATAGCACAGGAGTCATATGCTCCAATGTAAGTTTTGCAGCCTCATAGGCATAATCAAAACAATTGGCTGGTGTACTAGCCGCAATAACAATAATAGGACTCTCTCCATTTCTGCCGTACATGGCTTGTAATAGATCCGATTGTTCCGTTTTTGTTGGAAGTCCGGTTGATGGTCCGCCACGTTGCACATCAACTACAACTAGGGGCAATTCTATCATCATGGCCAATCCTAGTGCTTCACCTTTTAAGGCCAAACCGGGACCGGATGTTGTTGTTATTGCCAAATCACCTGCAAAAGATGCACCAATTGAGGAGGTAATTCCAGCAATTTCGTCTTCGGCTTGAAAAGCCTTTACACCAAAATGTTTGTGTTTTACCAATTCGTGTAAAATATCGGTGGCCGGCGTAATGGGGTAAGAGCCCAAGAATAATTCCAATCCTGCTTTTTCCGCTGCTGCTAAAAAGCCCCATGCCGTAGCCGTGTTGCCCATGATGATCCTGTAGGTTCCAGGTGCCATTTTAGCTGGCGAAATGGTATAGGCATTCGGTATTAATTCCAGAGTTTCCGCAAAAAAGAACCCTGCATTCAACACCCGGGTATTCGCTTCAATGAGTTCTGGTTTTGATTTAAACTTTTTATTGAAAAATTGAATGGTATGCTCGGCTGAACGATCATACATCCAATAGACCATACCCAAGGCAAACATGTTCTTACTACGGGTAATACTCTTATTGTCCAATCCCTCAACTTCCTTTAAAGCTTCTTTGGTCATAGAGGTCATGGCCACTTCGACTACCCTATAATTCTCTAGGCTTCCATCTTCCAAAGGGTTTGATTCATAAAGGGCCTTTTCCAAATTCTTCTTGGTAAAAGCATCAGTATCAACAATTACGGTATGTCCTGGTTTAAGCGCGTGCAAATTAGTCTTTAGCCCAGCTGGGTTCATCGCGACTAAAAGGTCAACATTGTCACCAGGTGTGCTGATTTCGACACTACCTATATGTACTTGGAATCCTGAAACTCCATATAAGCTTCCTTGGGGGGCCCTTATTTCTGCCGGGTAGTTGGGAAAGGTGGCTACGTCATTACCGAACATTGCCGAAGTATCTGAAAATTGGGTTCCTGTCAATTGCATTCCATCACCAGAATCACCGACAAAACGAATAATCACTGCTTCTAAAACTTCTTGCTTATGCTCTTCTTTGGCTGCAATCATAATAGGTAATTTAAATTAGTATAACCATACCATTTTATTTTGGTATATTTAAGTGTCAAATATAATTTCACTTTTAGCGATGAAACATGACATTTGTCATTAAAAAACAATGTTCTTTACATTAATTTTGTTCACTATATAAAAATAAGCAAAATGGCTATCATAATCACAGATGAATGCATAAACTGCGATGCTTGCGTTTCCGAGTGTCCAAACAACGCGATTTATGAACCCGATCAAGAATGGTCCTATTCCGATGAAACCGCATTAAGCGGTATGGTTACAACCCCTGATGGCAGGGAAGTTGATGCTGACGCGGAAAATGATCCTATTTCAGATGAATTCTATTTTATCGTCACCGACAAATGTACCGAGTGTAAAGGTTTCCATGACGAGCCTCAATGTGCATCGGTTTGTCCGGTTGACTGTTGTGTGCCAGACGAAAATCATGTAGAGACCGAAGAGGTCCTGCTTGCGAAAAAAGTCTGGATGCACGGGGAATAGAACATTTTATTCTTTCACAAATTTAATTCAATATTTAAGGTATTCAGCAATCCTGAATACCTTAAATATCTTTTTGTCTTAATTCAACATTATTCCCACCAAATGTTGCCATTTTTCTACAGTCAACATCGCGCATATTTCGATCAAATCCCGCTTGTCTTTTAAAAGATTCAACTTTTTGAATACCTGACAAATGTCATAGTCTAGGGTATGAAGTGTGTGTACTTTTATCGCGATTTATAAGACACAATACCACTGTAATTAGTTGAATTACAACATATTTAAGGTTAGATCCATCTGATACATATCGGTGTTGTTAAAAAAGCAAAGTCATCATGAAAGAAAAATCCAAAAAATTAATTTGCGACGCCAATGAAGCGGTTGCCAGAGTGGCGCATAAAACGAATGAGGTTTGTGCCATTTATCCTATTACCCCGGCCTCCCCAATGGGCGAACATGTAGATGTATACAGCGCTAAAGGACAGAAAAACATATGGGAAAACATTCCTAGAATTGTTGAATTGCAAAGTGAAGGTGGTGCTGCAGGAGCAGTTCATGGTTCGTTGCAAGCAGGTGCTTTAACGACAACATTTACCGCCTCCCAAGGGCTATTGTTGATGATACCTAATATGTATAAAATGGCTGGTGAGTTGTTGCCATCTGTTATTCATGTTGCAGCTAGAACAATTGCAACCCATGCCTTATCCATATTTGGTGACCATTCCGATGTCATGGCAACACGGCAAACCGGTTTCTCCATGTTATTTAGTGGCTCCGTTCAGGAAGCACAGGATATGGCTTTGATATCGCAAGTAGCTACATTAAAATCAAGAATCCCTTTTTTGAATATTTTTGACGGATTTAGAACTTCCCATGAGATTTCCAAAATTGACGGTATTACTGATGAAGTCATTAAAGCGATGATGCCAGAAGATGAAATAATGGCGCATAAGAAAAGATCATTAGATCCAGACAATCCTGTAATAAGAGGAACATCGCAAAACCCTGATGTTTTCTTTCAAGCAAGAGAAGCTGCAAATCTTTATTATGATAAAGTTCCTGGAATTGTTGAAGATACAATGGAGGAATTTTACAAACATACAGGTAGAAAATATAGCCTATTCTATTATGTAGGTCATCCTGAAGCTGAAAAAGTTCTGATAATTATGGGTTCTGGTCAAGGTCCTGTAATGGAAGCTATTGACACCATGGTTAAAAATGGTGAAAAAGTGGGAGCTATCATAGTGCGCTTATTTAGACCATTCTCTATAAGTCATTTTGTGGGGGCCTTACCAAAAACGGTTAAAAAAGTTGCGGTTTTAGACCGTACCAAAGAACCAGGAAGTTTAGGCGAACCTCTTTATCAAGATGTGGTAACAGCATTTATGGAAAGCGATAGGGTTATGCCAAAAATTATTGGCGGACGTTACGGATTATCTTCAAAAGAATTCGATCCAGCAATGGTTAAAGCGGTTTATGATGAGTTGGACAAAGAACAGCCATTGAACCACTTTACTGTTGGTATTAATGATGACGTTTCATTCAGAAGTTTAGAAGTAGGTGACCGATTAAATACCGTTAAAACTACCTTTAATTGTATGTTCTATGGTTTGGGTTCTGATGGTACTGTAGGGGCGAACAAAAACTCCATTAAAATTATTGGTGAAACTACAGATAACTACGTACAAGGTTATTTCGTTTATGATTCCAAAAAAGCAGGAGCACAAACCGTTTCACATTTACGTTTTGGTCCTAAGCCAATATATTCAACATATCTTATTCATAAAGCTAATTTTATTGCATGTCATCAATTCAACTTCATTGAAAAATATGACATCTTAAAGAACATCAAAAAAGGTGGGACGTTCTTATTGAATTCTCCTTTTGATAAAGATGCTGTTTGGGAAATACTTCCTAAAAAGATGCAGGAAGAGATTGTTGAAAATGAATTGGACTTTTACGTAATCGATGCCACGAAAGTTGCTCAAGAAGCCAATTTGGGCAAACGTACCAATACCATTTTACAAACGTGTTTCTTTGCTATTTCTGGGGTTCTTCCAAAAGACGAAGCTATTCAGAAAATTAAAGAAGCCATTGTAAAATCCTATTCTAAAAAAGGTGATGCTGTTGTTCAAATGAACTTTAATGCAGTAGATAAATCATTGGAAAATCTTCAAAAAGTTGATTATCCAAAACAAATTACAAGTGATACGGAATTAAAACCGATGATGTCTGGGACTGATGATCCATTTGTAAAAGAAGTTTTAGGAAAAATATTGGCAGGAAAAGGTGATGAACTTCCAGTAAGTGCCTTCCCAGTTGATGGAACGTTCCCAACAGGAACCACTCAATATGAAAAACGTGGTATTGCCGGCGAAGTTCCAGTTTGGGATGGTGAGGATATCTGTACACAATGTAATAAGTGTGTGGTTATTTGTCCTCATGCAGCCATTAGGGCAAAAGTTGTTTCTAACGAAGAAATGGTAGGAGCACCATCTACATTGAAATCGGTTCCGGCAAAAGGTAGACCATTTAATAGTGAAGAAGAATCTTATGTTTTACAGGTATCTCCTCAAGATTGTACAGGTTGCGACCTTTGTGTGGCTGTTTGTCCTGCTATAAGTAAAGAAGATCCAGACTTTAAAGCGATCAACATGCACAGTAAACTTAAAGTTGAAGCTGCAGAAGATCCAAACTGGGATTACTTCATCAACTTACCGGATTATAACAGAACAGAATTACAAATCACAAACGTAAAAGGATCACAATTCCTTGAGCCATTGTTTGAGTTCTCTGGAGCCTGTTCTGGTTGTGGTGAAACACCATATATTAAATTATTGACCCAGTTATATGGGGATAGTATTTTAATCGCCAATGCGACAGGATGTTCATCCATATATGGAGGTAATCTACCAACAACGCCATATAAAACCAATCAATTTGGTAGAGGACCTGCGTGGGCCAATTCATTATTTGAGGACAATGCTGAATTTGGTCTGGGAATGAAATTGGCCTTAACCAAAAAACAAGAAGTTTCCGTTAACTTACTAAAGGGGTTAAGACAGGAAGTTGGCAGTGAATTGGTTGATGCTATATTGAACAACCCGGAAAAAAATGAAGCTGAGAAAGAAGAAAACTTTGCAAATCTTGATAAGCTTAAAGCTAAATTGGCAGGGATTAATAATGCCGATGCTAAAAAATTAGCACAACTAACAGAGTACTTACGTAAAAAATCTGTGTGGATACTTGGTGGAGATGGTTGGGCTTATGATATTGGTTTTGGTGGTGTTGACCACGTATTGGCATCTGGTGAAAATATCAATATTATGGTGTTGGATACAGAAATTTACTCCAATACTGGCGGACAAATGTCTAAAGCGACACCATTGGGTGCGAGTGCTAAATTCGCTGTTTCCGGTAAAAGAACGGGTAAGAAGAGCCTAGCCTTGCAAGCCGTATCATATGGTAGTGTTTATGTGGCCCAAATAGCGGTCGGAGCTAAGGATTTGCAAACACTTAAAGCAATTGAGGAAGCGGAAGCTTATGACGGACCTTCATTGATTGTTGCTTATTCGCATTGTGGTGATCATGGTTACGATCTGAAGGATGGCGCATTGCAGCAAGAGAAGGCTGTGGAAACAGGTTACTGGCCACTGTTCCGTTTTGATCCTTCAAAACCAAAAGGCAAAAAGTTCAAATTGGATTCCAAGGCACCAAGCAAACCATTGAGCCATTTCATGTACAATGAAGCCCGTTTTACAAGAGTTGTTAAAGATGACGCTGAATTGGGAGCTAAACTTCTTAAACAAGCACAAGAAGAAGTAGAAACCAGATGGGAACGTTTGGAGCTTTATAGGGATATGTAATTTAAATTATAAG
>CBDUKE010000012.1:0-45729 GCA_965367725.1 uncultured Maribacter sp.
TACACCCGTCTTGGGACCGTTTACGTAAACTCTAATGATGTAAATAGAAAAATACGAACATACACCGATTGTGTGGAACTGAATCCAGGTGACCCTAATGGCTTGAATTATATAGCACATTTCAGGTATGAGAACCCGAACGATGAGGCCATTTACATATTGGCGGGATCTGAGAATCAGTTAACGGGCCCTGCTGCGCTAACCGCCATTGGGGTATTGCCCATTAAATTTTTACCGGGCGAGCACACGTTTGAGATTCGTTTTGATGGCACTACCCTAAAATGGGAACTTATAAGTTTGGATAGTAATCATAAAACTTCAACGACCACCAATGTCAATGCCAATTCCAACCAATGCGATTCCAATAATACCACCAATGAAAGTGGGATACCAATTTACAACTTGTACCCCAACCCTGTGGATGGGGATAGTACTTGTATTGGGTGTGAGTATGGTATTTTGTATATTGAACAGGATATTTCGGCAATGGTCACCCTGGATGTCTTTGATTTAACTGGTATGCTAATTGAATCCCTTAGTAATACAATGCTAAACGGTACGATTGCTCCTCCTACCAAGCATGAAATAGACATGAGCGGCCTTGAAGCGGGAATATATTTTATTCGTTTAAGCACCGGTAATGACGTACAAGTATTTAGCGTAGTAAAAGATTAGTAATATACAATGCCTATGATCAACTATAAAAAGAGAACCTACATCTTGATAGTGACATCGTTGTTATTTTTGGTATCAGGTTCTTTGTGGAGTCAAAATGCCCAAATTGACAGTTTAAAACAGCTTGTTCAAACTGGACAGAGAGATACCGCTATGGTAAATACTCTTAATAATTTAAGCATTGAGATACTTCAAAATGAAGATATTTCCGGATCTCTGGTATATTCCCAGCAAGCCATGGAACTTGCTGACCAGTTAGGGTATTTAAAGGGAAAAGCCTATTCAGAGAAAAACATGGGGCTGGCCGAGTATTACCAAGGAAACTATACGGAGGTTCTGGATCATTGGACTAAATCTCTTGAAACATTTGAAGTTATACATGATACCTTGGGGATTGCCAATCTGGTTAATAATCTGGGGGCAGTTTATTATAGCCAAGGTAGCCATGCCAAAGCTTTGGACTACTATTTGCGGTCTTTAAGTCTTTCTGAGAAAACACAAGATTCTTTTAGTATAGCTCAAGCCTTAGTTAATATTGGTGGTCTATACAGTCAGATGGGAGATTATGACAAAGGGTTGGACCGTTATCAGCAAATTGAAAAATATCTTCCAAGTTTAGATGATCCACAAATAGAATCTGCCTATTTAATGGGCATAGGTGAAGTATATAGCAAGAGGGGTGATCATCAAAATGCCTTGAATTACTTCAAAGAAGCCCTGGTAATTAATAAGGATTCTCCAGATTATGCGCATACCCTCACCATGATCGGGAAAGAGGAACGTCAATTGGGGAACATTGAAAAAGCAATCGATTATTTTAATCGGGCCTATGATACCGCGAAAGAATCCGATCTTCCTTTAGATCAGGTACAAACTCTTTTGGAAATGGGCAACACCTATCGGAAAACGGATGTAAAAAAAGCGCTTAAGGCCTATCTGGATGCCGAATCTTTAGCAATCGAACTGGATACCAACGAAGAATTAAGGGATATATACCAAGGGATGGCTGTTGCTTATCAGACGGCAGGTAATTATAAGAATGCTTTTGAATACCAGAACAAATACCTAGTGCTAAAAGATTCGATCTTCAATATAAAGACCGACGATAAAATTCGCGGATTACAGTTTGATTTTGAACTGGAAAAGAAGCAGGATGAAAATGACAAATTATTACAGGAAGCGCAAATAACTGATTTACAGGTAGAGCGACAGCAATACGTTATTTATGGTACAGTTTTGGGGTTATTACTTGTTTTTGTACTCGCCGTGGGATCTTATAAAAGATACCGCTATATGAAGAAAACCAATAAGATCATTGAAACCGAGAAAGAACGATCTGAGAATTTGTTGCGGAATATACTTCCGGATGAAACAGCCTTGGAACTAAAGGAACACGGAAAGGTGAAGGCCAAAAAATTTGAATCGGTAACCGTTATGTTTACAGATTTCAAAGGGTTTACCAGTTATTCAGAATCCTTGTCACCGGAAGAGCTGGTGCAGGCAGTTGATTACTTCTTCTCTAAATTCGATGCGGTTATGGATAAATATGGTCTAGAAAAAATAAAGACAATTGGGGATGCCTATATGTGCGCCGGTGGCTTGCCTTTCCCTACAGAAGACCATCATCTTAAAGTGGTACAGGCTGGTTTTGAAATAGCCCAAATTATGGAAGATGCCAAAAAAAATACCGAAGGTGGTATTATGAATATTGGTATTAGAATCGGTATTAATACCGGCCCCGTAGTATCTGGGGTGGTAGGGACCAGAAAGTTTGCCTACGATATTTGGGGTGATGCCGTAAATGTTGCTTCCCGTATGGAATCTATGTCAGAGCCAGGTAAAATAAACGTTTCAGAAAACACCTATCAGTTGATCAAGGACACTTATGAATGCGAACATAGGGGCCAGATACATGTAAAGAATAAAGGTATGATGGACATGTATTTTGTGCATGAATTAAAAATCAAAGAACAGGGTCAAAAAGAAAATATAATTGCGATTAATGCCTAATGATTCAGTATCACCAACTGTTATTCATTAATTTTTTCAACATTATTATTGCCGCCGTAGAAAACCCGATCAGGAAGTCATGGTATATCTTCAACTATTTTACAGGCGATGCTAAGGGAATTAGACAAAGCTCCAAATTAAAACTTAAAAAGGGTTGCCAACTGGCAACCCTTTTTAAATAATGAAATTCCTAATTACTACAATCAGTGCTCACCGTATATTGTAGTTCAGTAAATGATGTTTCAATGATACTTTCAATGTAGACCGGATCATCTGCTTCGATACAGGGTTCCCAATCTATATTTGGGGGATAATAGAATAAAGGCCCAATACCCAATGTGAATTCAACCAATAGCTGATTTGCCCCATTTTTTAGGTTAATGATACTCGGACCATCCGTGGCCCATGGAGATATAGATATGCCTACGGAAGTGAGCTTGTTGTTCGCTGATAGATCCAAATATTCCAAAGGGCCACTGTTGGTTTGTGGACTAGAGATTTGCACTTGCTCTAATGAGGTTGCTGAATTAAGGGTTGCATTCAAATCATCGAATTCCGCATAAAAGAGGTTCAAGGTTTTTAACGTTGTCACTCCAGAGAGATCTAAATTGCTCATACTGTTATCACATGGTCCGAAGAATAAATTACCCCCAATACTAAGCACTTCGATATTTGTTCCACTTAGATTAAGATCGGCAACAAAACTGCACTTTATGTTTAATTCGGTCAAATTTGAATTTTGGGTCAGATCTAGGGCAGCTCCTGTGAAATTCGCACCAACAATGGTAAGTCGTTCAAGAGCAGTAAATGCCTCGATACCAGCAAAGTTTTTTATAGAATATTCCCAAGTGAAGGTTGGTATGGTAGGAAGCCATATCTCGGTCACTGAACTAATGGTCGAAGTTAATACGTAGTCATCCAAAACGTGGTCATAGCTTTGATCGATCAGGGTCTGCTCAAAATTATCATCCGGTATATATGTATAGGCGCTACCCGTGGGACAACCAAAAGCATCAATGGAAGTTCCGGCTGGGGTATCAGGGCATCGGTCCAGATTATCGGTAACACCATCCCCATCGGTGTCCTTTTGGGAATCAGCGCATCCATCTTCATCTACCTCCTCACCAACAGGTGTATCAGCACAAAGATCTCGGTCATCGGGAACACCATCCCCATCAGAGTCCTCCTTTTGGGAATCTGCACATCCTTCATCATCCACTACCTCATTGGCCGGAGTATCAGGACAAAGATCCAAATCATCGGTCACACCATCCCCATCCGTGTCCTTTTGGAAATCGGCGCATCCATCTTCATCTACTTCGGCATTTTCCGGTGTATTGCCACAGAGATCTAGGTCATCAGTAACTCCGTCACCATCCGAATCCAATTCAGAAGAGGCACAACCGGTGGCATCTACCATTTCCCCTTCAGGGGTATTGGGACATTGGTCCAGACCGTCGCCTACACCATCCCCATCGGCATCCTGTAGGGCAAATTCAGCAGTAATTTTAGTGTCCGAGCTAATGCTTAACACCAGTGGGTTGGAATCCCCTGTAGCACCACCACTCCATTGGAGAAAGTCGTATCCACTGGAAGGGGTAGCCGAGATAGTAATTTGCTCTCCGTCATCAAAGATTCCGGAAGAAGGCCTCACTGTTCCACTGTTTAAAGGAGCTACGGTAACGGTAAGGCTGAATTGTACCGGGTCATCGTCCTTGGAACACCCTAAATAGATGAGGGGAGCTATAAGCAATAAGATAAAGTAGATAAATAGTTGTTTTTTCATGGCATCATAAATTAATACGTTCGACAAAAGAATACATACCCTGTCTGGGATTGGGAAGTTTTGAAGGTCTGATTTATACTAAACTAAATCTATCTCAATGTAGGAGGAATGAAATTGATGCGCAATGATTAGCATCAGGGTTTGAAGCGTACTCAATCTTAATATATGACGAACTTTCGCCCTAAAAGTCAAATCCTGTAAATCCTCTTTTTGGCAGAATCAACTTACGACTTTTGCCTGAAAGCAAGACTCGCAATATTTGTGGTATGTTATTTATGAAATTAAAGGCGGGTTGTTAACATTTAGGTCCTTAAAACGATTCATACTCTACCGTTCAATCCCTCAAATACTTCTTATCAATATAAAAGGTGCCAAAGGGCAGGAGGGAGGCCACAAATAATACTGTAAAACGCTTCATGCCCCATTTGCGTTCCATGGTCAAAACTACGGCAAGAACCAGATATACAATAAATAGGAAGCCATGGGCATAGCCAATATACTTATTGGGTTGTCCAAGGCCTGCCAAGTATTTCAAAGGCATACTAATAGCAAAAAGCATTAAATAAGAGATGCCTTCAATGATGGCCGTATATCGAAAAGTTTTGAGCATGTTTTGGTAATCTATGTTGAGGTCTTGTTTGCGCTTGTCTGTCGACAAGGCAGGCTAGACCTGAATGATCATATTTTATTGAAATTATAAATGGATTACCTCGTCGTAGGCATCGGCAACGGCTTCCATAACAGCTTCACTCATGGTTGGATGTGGGTGTACTGCTTTTAGGATTTCGTGCCCTGTGGTTTCCAATTTACGGGCAACTACAGCTTCCGCAATCATATCAGTAACTCCGGCACCGATCATATGGCAACCTAACCATTCCCCATATTTGGCATCGAAGATCACTTTTACGAATCCGTCTGAATTTCCTGAGGCCTGGGCTTTTCCGCTTGCGGAGAACGGAAATTTCCCCACTTTGATATCGTGACCTGCATCCTTGGCTTGCTGTTCCGTTAGGCCTACCGAAGCAATTTCTGGACTGCAATAGGTACAGCCTGGAATATTGCCATAGTCCAAGGCTTCAACATGCATTCCTGCAATTTTTTCTACACAAAGAATACCTTCTGCGGAGGCAACATGTGCCAAAGCCTGACCTGGAGTTACATCACCAATGGCATAATACCCTGGGATATTGGTTTGGTAATAATCGTTCACCAAAATCTTATCTCTATCTGTGGCAATACCTACATTTTCAAGCCCTATGTTCTCGATGTTCGTTTTTATTCCTACGGCGGAAAGCACAATATCAGCTTCCAATATTTCTTCACCTTTGGCCGTTTTAACCGTTGCCTTAACACCTTCACCAGAAGTATCTACTGATGTGACTTCTGCAGAGGTCATTATTTTGACTCCCATTTTCTTGAAGCTACGCTCCAACTGTTTAGAAATGTCTACATCCTCAACAGGTACTATGTTTGGCAAAAATTCTACCACGGTAACATCAGTCCCCATTGCTTTATAGAAATACGCAAATTCAATGCCTATGGCACCACTACCTACCACAATCATCTTTTTTGGTTGATGATCCAAGGTCATGGCCTCGCGGTAACCAATTATTTTTTTACCATCTTGGGGTAAACTTGGCAATTCCCTACTACGGGCACCAGTAGCAATAATAATGTGGTTGGCACTGTATTCGGTTTCTTTTCCTTCAGCGTCTTTTACTGAAAGTTTTTTTCCTGATTTTAGAGTTCCGTAACCGTTTATAACTTCAATCTTATTTTTTTTCATCAAGAATTGAACACCCTTGCTCATGCCATCAGCGACATTACGGCTTCTTTTGACAACAGCGTTAAAATCCTTGTCAACGCCCTCAGCTTTAAGGCCATAGTCCCCGGCATGTTGTAAGTATTCAAAAACCTGAGCGGATTTTAATAATGCTTTGGTAGGTATACAACCCCAATTAAGGCAAACACCACCAAGATTTTCTTTTTCAACAATAGCGGTTTTCAATCCAAGTTGAGATGCACGGATTGCTGTAACATATCCTCCTGGACCACTCCCCAAAACAATAACATCAAAATTGCTCATATTTTTATTCTTTGATTTTCAAATTAGAGGAGCAAAAATACAAAACCAAATGGTAGTATTTAAATATTGCATTTTAAAATAACAAATTGTGATACCAATGATAAATTAGTAAAATAAGCAAGTCAATAAAGAAATTATGTATTGAATTTTTTGGTGTTAAAGACTTCTGATTCGCTCTTAGGTATTGATAAAGAAACCCAATTATCCCCTTTGAGCATTTTCCCCAAAAGCACTATTTGCCCTACATGATTCGCATAATGGGCCAATTGACGGTTAACCGCTTCTACAATAGTATGTTCTTCATTTCGGATTTTTACAAGGCTATTGAAATTATCTGGATTTATGGAAGCAAGGGCATCAAAAAGGCATTGCCAGCCTTTTTCCCAGGCGACGATCATTTCAGTTTTTGTAGTGAATGGTTTTTCAAATTCGGTGTCTCGATGCCGCCATGGTTTTTCACCATCCTCAGATAGAAAATTGGTCCATCTACTGAGCATGTTCCCTGAAATGTGCTTTACGATTTGCGAAATACTATTGTCGCCTTCATGCTGTTTCCATAGAATATCAGAATCACCCAATTGGGCAAATGTCTTGTCGCCCAAGGTTTTATAGCGTTGGAATTCAAAACGGGAGCTGTCGAGATAATTTTTAACAAAGTCCATTTTAAATCTCCTTTTTGTTTTATTGATTTTCAGCGGGAACAAATTCTAGGGAAGCTCCATTCACACAATGTCTTTTACCCGTAGTTTCACGGGGGCCATCTCCAAAAACATGGCCTAAATGGCCGCCACAGGTTGCGCAATGTTCCTCAGTGCGTTTATATCCTATGTCGTAATCAACATCATAAGCTACATTGCCAACAATTTCCCGATCAAAACTAGGCCAACCTGAACCGGAATCATATTTGTAATCGCTTTTGAAAAGCTCGGTTTTACAGGCGGCACAAACATAGACTCCCTTTTTTTTATTATCTAAAAGCTCACTTGTACCAGCTCTTTCGGTTCCGGCTTTCCTTAATACATAGTATTGTAGGTCTGTAAGTTCCTTGCGCCATTCAGCATCGGTTTTAACCACTTTGTATGCAACTTCCTTTTGGTCAGTTTTGCTTTTTGTTTTGCCTTTTTCCTGTGAATTTCCTTTACATCCAACGAGGACAATGCATATCATGAAAATTATCTTCTTAATCATATTTTTTCTTTTGAAAATTAGACGGGGGGCTATACAATCCTTTCAAATATAAAACACTTAAGTGTTGCAAAACATTAAGATTTTGTTAATCAAGGAGTTTTTTTATAAACAAAAAACCCCGCTCTATTAAAGCGGGGTATATATATGACAATGAATGGCTAGTTCAATTTTACTTTTTGTACATCTTTCTCTGTTACACCAATTGTATTCATTACAGCCTGTACATTTGATCGATCCAATTTGGATCCCGCGGCAAATTCTGCTGGTAATACCGCTATTCTAAAAACTTGATTATCAGTATCAGCTGGCAGTAATGTTGATTTATCAAAATCAGCTTCCAAAAAGATATTTACATCAAAAAAGGTGAAATCGTAATTGTATTGTAATATCCCTTGGTCCAATAAAAGGGTTTGGGGTAATAATCTCCAGATATCCACGGCTTCACCATTGCCATCCTCGGTTTGATCCCATAGTATATAAACAAGTACTACATCGCTCTCAAAAACCTCAACAGTTTGTGGGAATTCATAAAAGATGCTATAATCATCAGCGACAAAGTCGCCTTCAATGTCAATGACGGTTCCTAAAATATTGATGCCGTCTTGTCCGTCGAATCCGTCCAGACCATCAAAACCTGGAGGACCTACCGGGCCTTCACAGGATATTATGAATAAAGATAAAAGTGCTCCGAGTACAATGCTAATTTTTCTCATAACTATGGTTTTATTTGTTCGTTTGTTTTATATTCAGAGAATGTTTCAAAAAGCGTTCCACTTTTGATAAACTAGGATTTTTTATTAATGGAAAACTATTGCAAAGTAAAGTAAACGCTTAAATACCATGCCTTTTAGGTAAAGTTGATTAATTTTGCAAAAAAATACAACAGAAGTATGTCCAAAGTTATTGCACACTCTCTTTTTTCTGAATTCGATATTAATTTATTCAAATCAGGCAAACACTTTAAATTATATGAGAAACTTGGTTCCCACCCAATTGAGGTTAATGGGGAAAAAGGAACCTATTTTGCAGTTTGGGCCCCAACGGCCAGTGCTGTCTCTGTGATTGGGGATTTTAATAGTTGGCAAGGTAATGAACACCAACTCAATGTTCGATGGGACGAAAGTGGCATCTGGGAGGGGTTTATACCAGGAATAGCAAAAGGAACCCTTTATAAATACAGTATACATTCAAACAACTTTGGCATTGTCACAGAAAAGGCAGATCCTTTCGCTAAATTTTGTGAGCATCCACCAAAAACTGCTTCGGTAGTTTGGGAAGCCGATTATTCTTGGAAAGATAAAAAATGGATGGATACAAGGGAAACCAAGAATGGCTTGGACAATCCCTATTCTGTCTATGAAGTGCATTTAGGTTCGTGGAAGCGAAATGAAAATAACGAATTTCTCTCTTATGAGGAACTTTCTGAAGATTTAGTGAGTTATGTAAAGGAAATGGGTTTTACCCATGTGGAGTTTATGCCGATTATGGAATTTCCCTACGATCCATCTTGGGGCTATCAGCTAACGGGGTATTTTGCGCCCACCTCCCGTTTTGGCAATCCTGAGGGATTTAAATTATTGGTTGATAAATTACATCAGAGTGGAATCGGGGTGATCCTTGATTGGGTACCATCACATTTTCCGGAAGATGCCCACGGTTTAGGATTTTTTGACGGTTCACATTTGTATGAACACCCAGACCGGCGAAGAGGATATCACCCAGATTGGAAAAGCCTTATTTTCAATTATGGCAGAAATGAAGTACGTGCATTTTTAATAAGCAACGCCTTGTTCTGGTTAGATCAATACCATGTTGACGCACTTAGGGTAGATGCTGTAGCTTCAATGCTTTATTTGGATTATTCCAGGGAAGAAGGCGAATGGGAACCCAATATGTATGGCAATAATGAAAATTTGGAAACTATCTCGTTTATTAAGGAATTAAATGAAACGGTATATGGCAGTTTTTCCGGGGTACAAATGATAGCTGAGGAATCGACCGCATTCTCTGGGGTATCAAAACCCGTTCATTTAGGTGGTCTTGGTTTTGGAATGAAATGGATGATGGGATGGATGCACGATACGTTGGAGTTCTTTAAAAAAGAGCCTATTTATAGAAAACACCATCTGAACGATATTACCTTTAGTATGACCTATGCTTTTACGGAGAACTTTATGCTTCCTTTCTCCCATGACGAAGTAGTATATGGTAAGAAGTCACTTTTATATCGCATGCCTGGCGATGAATGGCAACAATTTGCCAATTTACGTTTGCTTTATGGCTATATGTTCACGCATCCCGGAGCTAATCTGATTTTTATGGGGGGCGAATTTGGGCAATCCTCTGAATGGAATTATAACCAGAGTTTGGATTGGCATTTGACCCAGTATGATTTGCATTCTGGTATTCAAAATTTGATAAAAGACCTCAACAAAATATATAAAACATATCCTGCCCTTTATGAGAAACAATTCAGTCCGGAAGGTTTTCAATGGATTGATTATGGTGATGCTGAGAACTCGGTTTTGACCTTTATTCGAAAAGGAAATGATGAGAAAAACGATCTTATTATTGCTGCCAATTTCACTCCAGTTCCAAGAGAGAAATATCGCATAGGTATTCCTAAAACCGGTTCGTTGAAAGAAATATTCAATAGTGACGCCAAAAAATATGGTGGATCGGGATCAAAGAATACGGCGGTGAAAACAGAAAAAAAACCATGGCATAGTTTTGATGAATCAATTGAGATTACGGTCCCAGCTTTGGGAATCGTTATTTTTCAATAATCTGATCAATTATATCGCAATTGTTGACAATTGGTCGTCATTCATTTCACAATTCCATGCCAAAGTGTTTATTTTGCTGCGCTTTAATTAATAACCAACTATGATTACCAATACAGAGTTAGAATATAAAGGGAACCTATATCCCAACCAAATAGTAGATTTTAAGCAAGACGTAGATAAGTTTTATTTCACCACTAAAAATGGGGTTATATTACAGATTACCGTTTTGCGCAATAGCGCTTTACGCTTTAGGTACGCTACCGAAGAAGTCTTTCAACCAGATTTTTCCTATGCCATTAGTGAAAATGCAAGTAGGGGATATAATCATTTGGAAGTAAGTGAAACCAAGACCGAGTATCTCATTGAAACTTCCAAGATCAAGGTGTTGATCGATAAAAAATCCCTACGCATCCAAATTTCCGATTTGGAAGATAATATAATCAATGAAGATGAAATTGGTTTTCATTGGGAAGAAAACCATCAATATGGCGGGAATACCGTAAAAATGAGTAAGATCACCCAAAGTTCCGAAGGCTTTTACGGCATGGGTGATAAGGCAACCCACTCTAACCTTAAAGGTAAAAGGGTCGTTAATTGGTGTACGGATCAATATGCCTATGCTAAGGATCAAGATCCATTGTATAAAGCCGTTCCTTTTTACTGTGGTCTTCATAAGAACGTAGCATACGGTATTTTCTTTGACAATACATTCAAAACGCATTTTGACTTTGCGCATGAGCGAAGAAATGTGACCAGTTTTTGGGCCGATGGTGGAGAGATGAACTATTATTTTTTCTATGGTCCAGAAATGTCCAAGGTTATTATGGCTTATACGAATTTGACCGGAACACCCGAGTTGCCACCCATGTGGGCTATGGGTTACCACCAGTCTAAATGGAGTTATTTTCCTGAAAAAAATGTAAAGGCATTGGCCAAAAAGTTCAGGGACTTGAAAATTCCTTGCGACGCGCTGTATTTGGATATTGATTATATGGATGGTTTTCGCTGTTTTACCTGGGACAAGAAAAAATTTCCAGATCCTAAGCGAATGATCGGTGAATTGAATGAAGATGGATTCAAAACTGTGGTGATGATCGATCCCGGAATTAAAATTGATAAGGACTACTCGGTATATCAAGAAGCTATGGATAATGATTATTTCTGTAAGCGTGGTGATGGACCATATATGAAGGGCAAAGTTTGGCCTGGGGAATGTCATTTTCCTGATTTTACAAATCCCAAGGTGCGGGAATGGTGGGCAGAACTTTACAAGGAATTCATGTCAGAATTAGGCGTTCATGCCGTATGGAATGATATGAATGAACCCGCAGTGATGGAAGTGCCAACAAAAACGGCAGCATTGGATACGCGACACAATTATGATGGCTACCCTTGTACGCACCGCAAGGCACACAATATTTATGGCATGCAAATGGTTAGGGCGACCTATGAGGGTATCAAAAAATATGTGTACCCCAAAAGACCTTTTGTGATAACAAGAGCTTCCTATGCTGGTACACAACGTTATTCCTCTACCTGGACTGGTGATAATGTGGCCACTTGGGAACATTTATGGTTGGCCAATGTACAGGTGCAACGTATGTGTATGAGTGGTATGTCTTTTGTAGGATCTGATATTGGTGGTTTTGCTGAACAACCCAATGGTGAATTATTTGCCCGTTGGATCCAATTGGGCATTTTTCATCCCTTCTGTCGCGTGCATTCGAGCGGGGATCACGGTGATCAAGAACCTTGGTCTTTCGATAAAGATGTAACTGATATTGTTAGGAAATTTATAGAATTACGCTACCAACTCTTGCCCTATTTGTACACGATGTTCTGGAAATATTCAAAAAACGGGGACCCCATGGTAAAGCCATTGGTCTATTTTGACCAACAAGATCCACAGACCCACTTTAGGACTGATGAGTTTATCTTTGGCGATCATATATTGGTATGTCCCGTACAAGAACCAAACGCCCAAGGAAGGCGAATGTACATCCCTAAGGGAAAATGGTACAATTATTGGAAAGATGAGGTTGTTGACGGAGGTAAGGAACAATGGGTTGATGCTGATATTGATATTATCCCCATGTTTATTAAGGAAGGGGCAATTATTCCCAAGTTTCCTGTACAACAATATGTTGGGGAATTGGAAATAAAGGAATTGGATTTGGAGGTGTACTATAAATTAGGTTCTGAAAGTTCAATGTTTTATGAAGACGACCAAGACGGTTATGGCTATAAGCAAGACAATTATAACCTTAGGAACTTTACATTGAATGGAAAAGAAAAAAGTCTTGCAATACAGCAATTCAAAGAAGGAAAATTTATTAGTTCTTATTCCATTTTTAAAATCAATTTACATGGACTTCCATTTGAAATAAAAGCAATTGAAGTGGATAACGAGGAGGTGACTTTAAAACAAGTTAAGCCCAACGGAAACAATGTTATAGAGATTAGCAAGGATTTTACCCAAGTGATCATAAAGGGAAAATAATTTTTTTGTATTTTAATAGAACTAAACACTATAATAAAATGAAAAAACTAGTATTGATTATTGCCATATTCATGGGTGTGGCAGCCTGTAAGGTAAATCCTTTTACAGGTAAAAAAGTACTGAACTTTTACCCGAACAGTCAAATTTTCCCCATGGCATTTGCCCAGTACGATCAATTTCTTACCGATAACAATGTGATCGAAAATACGGCTGAAGCACGTATGATCACCAACGTTGGTCAGCGTATTTCATCAGCAGCTGAACGCTGGTTGGCAGCCAACGGCTATCCAGGATATCTTAATGATTACAAATGGGAATATAATTTGGTAAACGATGAAACAGTGAATGCCTGGTGTATGCCTGGAGGAAAAATAGTCTTCTATACCGGTATATTGCCAATTACACAAACAGAAAGGGGGGTTGCCGTGGTTATGGGCCATGAAGTGGCACATGCACTGGCAGATCATGGGGCACAACGTATGAGTGCAGGTACCTTGCAACAAGTAGGGGCCGTCGCAGGCAATATCGCCATTAAGGATGAACAAACAAGGAATATGTTCAATCAGGCTTATGGCCTAGGTTCAACAGTAGGATTAATGCTACCATTCAGTAGAAGCCATGAAACTGAAGCCGATAGAATTGGCTTACAGATTATGGCTATTGCAGGTTACGACCCGTCTGAAGCTGCTGAACTTTGGAAAAGAATGAAAGCGAATAGTGGAGGGCAGGCCCCGCCAGAGTTTTTAAGCACGCACCCATCAAACGATACAAGAATTGCCAATTTAACGGCATGGGCACCATTGGCCAAACAAGAGGCCATGAAATTTGGTGTAACCACTTTTCGGTAATCTTCGCGTAGAACAATAGTTCCGTAATAATTGTATATTGAAAGCTGTTCTGAAAAGAGCAGCTTTTTTTTTGAATGTACTTTTGAAATTTTTATATGACAAAAGCGTTGGCCATTAAAGGCAGTAGAAAACTATTGAATGCTTGGGCATTTTATGATTGGGCAAACTCAGTTTATAGTTTGGTTATTTCTTCTGCTATTTTCCCCATATTTTATGGGGCACTCTTTAGGGTTGCCAATATAGAAAAAGTGACCATTTTTGGTGGTGAAATCGCAAGGGCACCACTTATTAGTTATGTTACTTCATTGGCCTTTGTTTTTATTGCAATTGTAACACCATTGATTGCAGGAATATCTGATTACCTGGGGAATAAAAGACTCTTTCTTAAAATTTTCTGCTATTTGGGGGGAATTTCCTGTATTGGATTATACTGGTTTTCATTGGAGAATATTTACCTGGGATTGACCTGTTATTTCTTCGGATTGGTAGGTTTTTGGGTAAGCTTTGCCATTAACAACTCCTATTTGCCAGATGTGGCATTCCCAGATCAACAAGATGGTATAAGTGCCAAAGGTTTTTCAATGGGATACACGGGGAGCGTGATACTTCTTTTGTTCAATTTGGCAATGGTCATGAAGCCTGATTTATTCGGTATTGAAAGTGATGCGACAGAAGCTGCAGAAATCAAGGCCATGAAATATTCATTCCTCACTGTTGGTATCTGGTGGATGGTTTTTAGTCAATATACATTTTATCACTTGCCTAAGGGATTTAAAAAGCAGGGTAAACGGGATCACATCATTTTAAACGGATTTAAGGAGTTGAAAATGGTTTGGCATCAATTGGGTGATGAAATTAGATTAAAGCGTTTTTTGGGTGCTTTCTTCGTCTATAGCATGGCCGTACAGACCGTAATGCTGATCGCCACCTACTTTGGGGAAGAAGAGATACAGTGGGGCTCGGATTCTGAACGGACCACCGGACTTATCATTAGTATTTTGGTCATACAGCTTGTTGCGATATTCGGTGCCACTTTTACCGCCTTTGCGTCCAAGAAATTTGGAAATATAAAAACCCTGATTGTTGTGAATATTCTTTGGGTCTTAATCTGTATCTATGCCTATTTTGTCATTACACCTATCGATTTCTATATAGCTGCGGGTTGTGTGGGTATCGTGATGGGCGGCATACAGGCATTATCAAGATCTACCTATTCCAAATTTATTCCAGCGACCACCGATACGGCATCATTCTTTAGTTTTTACGATGTGGCCGAAAAAATTGGGATTGTGATAGGTACATTTTTATATGGATTTGTTGCCCAATATTCGGGAAGTATGCGGAATGCGATAATTTTCCTTGGCTTGTTCTTTCTTATTGGCATGTTCCTATTGACGCGGGTAAATAGAGTAAAAGCATAAAAAAGTCCCGACGGTACCGTCGGGACTTTTGCTTGATTGTTGTTCGTTTTTTGAATTGCCTATTGGTAGGCAGGTTATGCTTTTGTAATGTCGCCAGAACCTGAGGTTTTGGTGTCTACTTTTTCAGGATTTCCTTTATAATGAATATCACCGGACCCAGATACCCTTGCTTTTAATCTTTTGTTTGCGGTAACCTTGATATCGGCAGAACCAGAAACAGTGGCATCAACATTATCGGCCTCTAATTCGTAGGCCTTGATATCCCCACTGCCAGAAATGGTAACATCCAAGTCTGTCGTGGAACCACTTAAATTAATATCACCTGAACCTGACATTGATGCAGAAATCGAGCTGGTATCAAGATCCAAGGTAATATCGCCAGAACCTGACATTGAAGTATTAAAGCTTGAGGTTTTTATGGTCTTTTTACCAACAATATCCCCAGAACCTGAAAGTGAGACAGCATTGATGCTCTCAACCGGCACGGTAATATGAATCCCTTCCTTCCAGGAAGAGGGCTTTAGGTTTAATCCTTTTTCAACCTTGATCACCAATTTGCCATCTTTTACTTCGGTTATTATGTGCTCTAGAAGGTTTTCTTCGCCTTTTAAGGAGATATCACCTTCATTGCCATCAACAAGGTCAACATCAAACCATCCGGAAACAGCTATGGCGTCATAATCGCCCGTTGATCTTTCTATGGTGACTACTTTTCCATTTCCGTTTACTTTCTTGCCCCATTGGGCGGTACAAGAGACTGTGAATAATACGACTAAACTTAGTGTTGCTAATTTCTTCATGATTGTGTTATTAATGATTAAGCTATTTGATTAATGGTTTTTTGTGAATGATATCCCCCCGTATTCACTGTCGATAGATACTGAGTTTCCACTATTGGGTTTACCGTGATACCCTTTGTAGTATTTGTTATTGGATTTTTCGGTACTGATATTTATTTCAAATTCATCCTTACCACTAACTCCAGCATATTCTGTTCTTATCTCAAAATCAAAATAGTAAGCTGGGGAATAGCCTATTTTAACACCAGTATAATCGGAGCTGATACGTATGTTGCCAGCATCTTCAGCCATATTCGTTATTCTAAGCGATCCATAATCGGAATTTACATCCACATTGCCGTGAATTGTGCCCAACTTAACATTAATATAGTCCCCATTTCCTTCAACATTGTTTGCTTCCCCTACTTCAATATTGCCATAATCACTGGAATATTCAAGGTTTTCCATTTGGTTGATAGTGGAATTTGTGTAGTCAGCATTTAATTTCAAATCCCCAGCTTTTTCAATGGTAAAACCAGAGTAATCCGCTTTTATTTCACCACTGTTTATATACCCTATACTTGACTTTGACGTGTAATCAAAATTCAGATAATTGTTTCTGCCCCTAAGTTCGCCTATATCCAATCGGCCATAATCACAGTTGATCTTAGCATGGCCATCAATCCTATCCAAAATAATATTACCATAATCATTGTTTAAGTGAACGCTGTTTTTGATGGGCAATTTAATCGTGTAATTGATCTGCATATTCACATTATTGTTACCCCAGTTCCAACCCCAACTACTTTTATTTTTATTGAATATGGTCTTGGCAGATACCATGGAACTAGTGGCTTCAAAATCCACGGTAATATCGTCTAATTTCTTTTGGACCTTGTCCTCATTATTGCCGCTGGTCTTGATATGGACCTCGATAAGCACCCTATCTTCATTCCATGAAGTAATGTTCAGATTTCCATAACTGTTGTTCACCTTTAAAAGGGCATCGGAATTAACGTTATATTCCTTTTTAATGGTTTTTTCTTTGGAGTACTTCCCCTTTAGTTTCCCATCATTGGCTGATAGGATCATAGGTGCTACTAAAAGTAGCACTGCGGCATATTTAAATAGTATAGTTTTCATCATTGTAATTTTTTAAATTCTTGATTGTTTCAATTTGATTGATGACGTCCTGTAGGAGGTCTATTCTCGTTTGAAAGTTGGTTATCATGGCGCTTAAGATCAATTTATCATTACCACCATTGATCAAATCGGTCTCCAATTGTTTGTAATTGGTTTCCAGCTTTTTCAGTTGGATCATGGTATCACTAATGATCTTTTGTGC
Source organism: uncultured Maribacter sp. (assembly GCA_965367725.1). Lineage (GTDB taxonomy): Bacteria > Bacteroidota > Bacteroidia > Flavobacteriales > Flavobacteriaceae > Maribacter_A. The sequence goes on from CBDUKE010000012.1 coordinate 17,425, forward strand.
TTCTGGGGAACTTTCATTTTCAAGTAGTTTAACCTGGTCTTCTATAAGACTGGCAAAATAAACTTGTGTATTGCTTACTTCTGGGGATATTTGGGCCAATTGTTGGTCTAAAGTTGGTCTTGAATTATAAACGCCAATTGCGATAAGACATAGTACAGCCACTGAAGCGGCGATAGATAATGGTCTCCACCAATTCTTTTTCTTTTTTTGCAATGTCACCACCTGATTGGCATTGTTCAGTTTTTCTAAAAACCGCTCTTGATGCCCTGCTTTTGGCTCCTCTGTATCAAAAGTACCTTCCAGTCCTTTGAATACATCTTTAAATTCATCCTTTTCCATTAGTAAGCATTTATCATTTTATTACGTAGACTTTCCTTTGCCCTTGAAATTGTTGTTCGGCAATTGGCATAGCTCATATTCATTATGGTACTGATTTCTTCATAATCATACCCTTCTATTAAATGTAAGGTCAAAGAAATTCTGTAATTATCTTTTAACCGTTTCATGGTCTCCATCACTTTTTGAGCCTTCAGTTCGGTAAACACATGATCCGAAGCAACCCCATCATTATCTTCGACCTTGTACATTATGTCATCCAATGCAACTTCATTTTTCTTTCGCTGCTTTCGGTAATGATATATACTGTTGTTTATTACAATGCGCTTTAACCAGGATCCGAAGGTTACCTCGCCTTTGAAGGTATGCAGTTTCGTAAACGCGTTTAAAAACGATTCCTGCATTACATCTTCGGCTTCGGCACTGTTTTTTACAATTCGCAAGGCTGTATTGTACATGGCTTTGTAATAGCGATTGTAAATTTCCATTTGTGCGCTCTGTTTCCCTTCAAGACACAGTTGTATTAAATCATCAGTATGTTCTCTTTCGTGGCTCAAAAAGTGATGGTTTTGTTTAATAGATACTCCAATTTAGTTATTGTTACAGTTTCTTGGAAATATTTACCCCTATTGGCACAACAATTGCAAAATATGGTTGATTATGAGGTGTTCTTAGACCCAATATTAAAGGGTATAGGACGATGTAAAGCTTTTAATAAATACTAAAAACGAACCATTGCTGTTAGATATATGACAGAATGGCTGAAATAATTATATGGGAGATTCTAAATTTTCAAATTTTGACAATATGTCCTTACAAAGTATTGACCAGGATGCTGAGTTGATACCCTTATTGACCCCCGAGGATGAAGAGGAGATGAACAATGAGGGGTTGCCTAAAACACTGCCGATTTTACCTTTGCGAAATACAGTGTTGTTTCCGGGTGTTGTAATTCCTATTACTGCCGGTAGGGATGCTTCAATTAAATTGATAAAAGATGCGAATAATGGTTCGAAAGTTATTGGTGTTGTTGCGCAGAAAGATGAAAAAACCGAAAATCCCGGTGTTAATGATATTCATACTTTAGGTACGGTTGCCCGAATATTGAGGGTGCTGCAAATGCCTGACGGAAATACGACGGTTATCATTCAAGGTAAAAAACGTTTCGAAGTTGCTGAAATTCTTACAGAGAAACCCTATATGACAGCAACTGTTAGGGAAACAAAGGAAGAAAGACCTGATAAAGATGGACAAGAGTTCTTGGCCATAATTGAATCTATCAAAGACCTGGCTTTAAAAATCATCAGGGATAACCCGAACATTCCAAGTGAGGCATCTTTCGCTATTAAGAATATACAGAGTAATTCTTTTCTTATCAATTTTGTTTCTTCCAATTTGAATTTGGATGTTAAGGATAAACAGGAATTATTGGAAATAGGAAATCTTCAAGAAAGAGCATTGGCTACCTTGAAGTATATGAATGTTGAGCTGCAAAAGTTAGAGCTTAAAAATGTGATTCAATCCAAGGTTCGCAGCGATATGGACCAACAGCAGCGCGAATATTTTCTGCACCAGCAAATGAAGACCATTCAAGAAGAATTGGGTGGGGTTTCCTATGATGAGGAAATTACTGAAATGCGTTTAAAGGCAAAGGATAAAAAATGGGATGAGAAAATCGCCGAGCATTTTGAAAAGGAGTTGGCAAAATTACAACGTATGAATCCGCAGGTGGCGGAATATTCCATTCAACGAAATTATTTGGATCTTTTCCTTGATTTACCTTGGAATGAATTTTCTGAAGATAAGTTCGATTTAAAAAGAGCACAAAAGATATTGGATCGCGACCATTACGGCCTCGAGGATGTTAAAAGGCGAATTATCGAGTATTTGGCAGTTTTAAAGCTGCGAAATGATATGAAATCCCCTATTCTTTGCTTGTATGGACCACCGGGGACCGGAAAAACGTCATTGGGTAAATCAGTTGCAGAGGCCTTGGGTAGGGAATATGTTAGAATGTCTTTAGGAGGACTGCGTGATGAAGCTGAGATTCGTGGACACCGGAAAACCTATATTGGGGCAATGCCCGGAAGAATTATCCAAAGCTTGAAAAAGGCCGGCACCTCTAATCCTGTATTTATTCTCGATGAAATTGACAAGCTGGCAAGCAGCCATCAAGGTGACCCATCCTCTGCCATGTTAGAAGTTTTGGACCCTGAGCAGAATAATGAATTTCACGACAATTTCTTGGAAATGAGCTATGACCTATCCAAAGTAATGTTCATTGCCACAGCCAATAACCTATCTACCATTCAACCAGCACTAAGGGACAGAATGGAAATTATCAATGTAACCGGATATACCATCGAGGAGAAGGTAGAGATTGCCAAAAGGCACTTACTGCCCAAACAGTTGAAAGAACACGGGCTTAAATCAAAAGATCTTAGGATTGGGAAACCTCAATTGGAAAAAATCGTAGAAGGGTATACCAGGGAATCAGGAGTTCGTACTTTGGAAAAACAAATTGCCAAAGTAGTCCGTTATGCGGCAAAATCAATCGCAATTGAAGAGGAGTACAACGTTAAAATCAGTATTGAGGATGTTGAGAAAATATTAGGTCCTGCCCGTATGGAAAGGGATAAATATGAGAATAATGATGTTGCTGGGGTCGTTACAGGGCTTGCATGGACAAGTGTTGGTGGTGATATTCTATTTATTGAATCAATCCTGTCAAAGGGAAAAGGAACACTGAATATTACAGGAAATTTGGGCAAGGTAATGAAAGAGTCCGCCACGATTGCCATGGAGTACATAAAATCGAACGCTAAAAGCTTCGGAATTAATTCTGCGGTTTTTGATAAGTATAATGTGCATATTCATGTACCTGAAGGTGCAACACCCAAGGATGGGCCTAGTGCCGGAATTACAATGCTGACATCATTGGTATCTTTGTTTACGCAAAAGAAAGTAAAAAAGAGTGTGGCTATGACCGGCGAAATAACATTGCGTGGCAAGGTATTGCCTGTAGGCGGTATAAAAGAAAAAATTCTTGCTGCCAAGAGGGCCAAAATCAAGGAAATCATCCTTAGTGAAGATAATAGAAAAGATATTCTTGAGATTAAAGAAGACTATTTAAAAGGACTTACGTTCAGTTATGTCTCAGAAATGAGCGAAGTTATCGACTTGGCAATTACAAACCAGAAAGTAAAGAACGCAAAAAAGCTATAGCGCAGTAAGACAATTATTTTCTGTCTATTTTTGATGTATGAAATGAGAATAAACAAAATTAATTTTTTGCATACCAACCGAAATAATTAAATTTTTTATGAGAAATCGCAGATTCACGAACTCCTTAATCTGGAAAATTAATTAATCTGTGAGTAAAGCGAAGCGGTTGATCTATGCAGTCCCGAGAATTCGGGATTATTATACTCAATTTCAGGTTAATAAAAAATTTTTGAATAGATGAAAAAAATAACCATTGCTATTGATGGATATTCATCAACCGGAAAAAGCACCATTGCCAAACAATTGGCAAAAGCTTTGGGCTATATTTATGTTGATACTGGTGCCATGTATAGGGCTGTAACCCTCTATGCGATGCGCAAAGGTTTTGTTACTGAGGATAAGAGTGACGTAGACAGCTTGGTGAATGCTTTACCGGACATCAATTTGAAGTTCGTTTATAATGATTCAGTGGGTTTTTCAGAAATGTATTTGAATGACGAAAACGTTGAGCGGGAGATTAGAACTATGGAAGTCTCTAAACTGGTAAGTAAAGTAGCCACAATAGCGGAAGTTCGTAAAAAGTTAGTACTCATTCAAAAGGCAATGGGTCTAGAAAAAGGAATAGTCATGGACGGTAGGGATATTGGTACGGTGGTGTTCCCAAATGCCGAGTTAAAAGTATTCATGACGGCTTCACCAGAAAAAAGAGCTGCCCGACGCTATAAAGAGTTGTTGGATAAGGGTGAGAAAGTAAACTATAAAGAAGTCTTGGAAAATGTAGAGCATCGTGATTATATTGATGCCCACAGAGACATATCCCCATTAATGAAAGCCGAAGATGCTATCAACTTTGATAATAGTGATATGGGGCTCGATGAACAATTTACAAGGATCCTTGGTTACTCAAAAAGAGTAATTGACAAACAAAAAAAAGACGTTCATTGAACGTCTTTTTTATTTCATATAATTCTTGTTTATTCCTAAGGATTTGGAATAACCAAAACCTGATCGGGATGAATCACATCCGGATTTTTAAGAATATTGGTGTTGGCAGCGAATATTTGCTTGTATTTCATTGGATCACCATAATATTTCTTTGCAATCTTACTTAAAGATTCACCACTCTTAACAGTGTGTCTGTGAAAAACTGATTCATCGGCAACAGATATGTTGGCTTTCAAGTCGTTAGGTTGATCTCCACCAATTTCCTTGATTTTATCCCACAATAGGTTTTTTTCATATTGTGTGTTGGCCTGACCTTTGATTTTTAATACTCCATTTTCTTCAGTAACGTTTCCGTCTTTGATTGCCAATAGTTCACCAAGGTCTAAAACTGCCTGATACTTTGCTTTAACGCTCATATTTGTAATTAATTTACGGTTAATATTTATGGGTGTGAAGATAAGAATTAATGCTCTATTTAACGAAAAAATGAATAAAATACTGCCATGACACACATCTAACCGTGATACTTGTTTGTAAATAGATATTAAAATCGTAGTTTTGCACTCCTTTTTTACAGCAGAATCAAGAGGAAAAGGGAAGAAAAAAAATATAAATAACATCTTCTGTGGTAATTGTTTAACTCTTGAAACACTACAGAATACAAACTTAAATCAGCAAATGGCTGAAGAAAAAGCAACAAAAGCAGTAGAGGAATCTACTGAAGCTATCCAAGAAGCTACAACAGTAGAAGAAACTACTGAAGCTACTCAAGAAACAAAGGTGGAGACACCGGTACAAGATCCAAAAGAATTTTTAGAAAACTTTAATTGGGAAAAGTACGAACAAGGAATCGAAAAAGTAGATGACTCTAAATTAGAAGAGTTTGAAAAGCTTGTTTCCGAAAATTTTGTCGATACGGCAGATGAAGAGGTTGTATCAGGTACCGTAGTGTATTTGACCGATCGAGAAGCAATAATCGATATAAACGCAAAATCTGAAGGTGTTATCTCCTTAAACGAATTTCGTTACAACCCAGATTTAAAGGTTGGTGATAAAGTAGAGGTATTGATCGACATCCGTGAGGATAAAAGTGGTCAATTGGTACTTTCCCACAGAAAGGCCAGGACAATCATGGCTTGGGACAGGGTTAACGCTGCACATGATAATGAAGAAATTGTTAGTGGTTTTGTAAAATGCAGAACCAAAGGTGGTATGATTGTCGATGTTTTCGGAATCGAAGCTTTCTTGCCAGGGTCGCAAATTGATGTAAAACCAATCAGGGATTACGATCAATATGTAAATAAGACTATGGAATTCAAAGTGGTAAAGATCAACCACGAATTCAAGAACGTAGTTGTTTCACATAAGGCGCTTATAGAAGCCGATATTGAAGAACAGAAAAAAGAGATCATCAGCCAATTGGAAAAAGGACAGGTGTTGGAAGGTGTTGTGAAGAACATCACTTCTTACGGTGTGTTTATTGACCTAGGTGGTGTTGATGGTTTGGTACATATTACTGACCTTTCATGGAGTAGGATCAACCACCCGAATGAGGTTGTTGAACTAGACCAGAAATTGAATGTTGTAATCCTTGATTTTGATGAGAACAAATCAAGAATCCAATTAGGATTAAAACAATTAGAGAAACATCCTTGGGATGCTTTAAGCGAAGACATCAAAATTGGTGACAAGGTTAAAGGAAGGGTTGTTGTTATTGCCGACTACGGTGCGTTTATCGAGGTTGTAGAAGGTGTAGAAGGTTTGATCCACGTTTCTGAAATGTCATGGTCTACCCATTTACGTTCCGCCCAAGACTTTGTTAAAGTTGGTGATGAGGTAGATGCTGTTGTCTTGACTTTGGATAGGGAAGATCGCAAAATGTCATTGGGCATTAAGCAATTGACTCCAGACCCATGGACAGATATTACAACTAAATATCCTGTAGGTTCCAAACATAAAGGTATCGTTAGAAACTTTACCAATTTCGGTGTATTCTTGGAATTGGAAGAAGGTATCGACGGTTTGATCTATATCTCTGACCTTTCTTGGACTAAGAAAATCAAACACCCATCAGAATTTGTAACTGTTGGTGATACTTTGGAAGTAGAAGTTTTAGAGTTGGATGTTGAAGGACGTAAATTAAGTTTAGGTCATAAGCAGACTACTGAAAATCCATGGGACAAGTACGAAACCGAATTTGCCTTGGATACAGTTCACAAAGCAACTATAACTGAAATAGTTGATAAGGGTGCGACTATTGACTTTAATGATGATATCACTGCATTTGTTCCTCAACGTCATTTAGAAAAAGAAGACGGGAAGAAATTGATCAAAGGTGAAGAAGCAGAATTTAAGATCATTGAATTCAATAAAGACTTTAAACGTGTAGTTGCAAGTCATACCGCTATCTTTAGAGCAGAAGAGAAACGCAACGTAAAAGCAGCAGTTAAAAGACAAGCTGCCAGTGCTGAAGAAGCTAAACCTACTTTAGGTGATGCCAATGAAGCTTTACAGGCGTTGAAGGATAAAATGGAAGCTAGTTCTAAAAAGAAATAAGCTACATAATCACTGTCATTCCTGCCTAGGTAGGAATCAAAAAGCCCTGACGGTAACGTCAGGGCTTTTTTGTTTGTTTCACACTGGTTGAATATTTGCAAGAATTCCCTATTTTTGCTATTCAAAAGTGTTGCTGGCCTACTATGAGTCAAAAAGTACTACTCTCCTCAAAAGAAATAAACATCATTCTTCATCGATTGGCTTGCCAACTTCTTGAAAATCATCTCGATTTTTCAGATACGGTTTTGATAGGTATTCAACCAAGAGGAACTTTTGTTGCTGAAAGGCTTAGAAAAATTCTCCAAGAAGAATACGGTGTAAAACATATTAATGTTGGTTTCTTGGATATTACATTTTATAGGGATGACTTTAGAAGGGGTGAGAAGACCCTGGAAGCGACCCAAACAAAAATCGACTTTTTGGTAGAAGATAAAAAAGTAGTCTTGATCGATGATGTCTTATATACAGGAAGGAGCATAAGAGCTGCATTAACAGCAATTCAATCTTTTGGAAGGCCTTCGGAAATAGAACTTTTAACACTGATCGATAGGCGCTTTAGCCGGCATTTGCCTATTCAACCGAATTACAGGGGGCGACAGGTCGATGCTATAAACGAAGAAAAGGTAAAAGTGATGTGGGAGGAAAATGATGGTAAAGACGTAATTTATTTGATAAATAAATAAGCAATGAGCGAACTGAGTGTAAAACACTTATTGGGAATAAAATATCTGAATGAAAAGGATATTCAGCTCATTTTTGAAACTGCCGATCATTTTAAGGAAGTTATCAATCGTTCCATTAAAAAGGTTCCTTCTTTACGGGACATTACCATTGCCAACATATTTTTTGAGAATAGCACAAGAACAAGATTGTCATTCGAACTTGCTGAAAAGCGTTTGTCTGCAGATATCATCAATTTTTCCGCTGGGCAATCATCGGTAAAGAAAGGAGAAACTTTAATTGATACGGTAAACAACATACTTTCCATGAAAGTAGATATGGTGGTGATGCGGCATCCCAATCCTGGAGCGGGCATATTTCTATCGAAACATGTAAGCGCATCTATTGTCAATGCTGGCGATGGAGCACACGAGCACCCTACACAAGCCTTATTGGATTCTTTTTCCATTCGTGAAAAACTGGGTGATGTCGCAGGCAAGAAAGTTGTTATCGTTGGCGATATTTTACATTCGAGAGTGGCTTTATCCAATATTTTTGCCTTAAAATTACAGGGAGCCCAAGTTAAGGTTTGCGGACCAAAAACATTAATACCCAAGCACATTGATTCATTGGGTGTTGCCGTTGAGACAAATTTGAGAAAAGCCTTGGAATGGTGCGATGTAGCAAATATGTTACGTATTCAGAATGAACGTTTGGATATTAGTTATTTCCCTACTACTAGGGAATACACGCAACAATTTGGTGTAAACAAGGCACTTTTGGATTCTTTGGATAAAGAAATAGTAATAATGCACCCAGGACCAATAAATAGGGGTGTTGAAATCACAAGTGATGTTGCGGACTCAAAACAGTCCATTATTTTGAATCAGGTAGAAAATGGGGTTGCCATTCGTATGGCTGTGATTTACCTATTAGCCTCTAAAATAAAATAAAGCTATATGATTTTTGATAAGGATGGCACAACGACCATAATATTCCAGGAAAATATTTCGCTTCAGGAGTTTTTGAAGAACCTCAATAAAGGCTATTCAAAGGTCAACAAGGATAATATCATTGTAAATCTTTTCTCATTTTCAGAACTTTCTGCTGGGGATATTTTGGAATTTCTACCAATTTCCAAGCAACATCGTGATACTAAAAAGTCTTTCGTTTTGGTTACCAATAAGGTTTCTTTTGAGGACGTTCCAGATGAAATAAGCGTAGTGCCTACTATTCAGGAAGCCAAGGACATTATCGAGATGGAAGAAATAGAAAGGGATTTGGGACTTTAACAATTAAAAATTGAAAAGGGAAAGCCGAAGAAAAATAGTATTGAAGAAAAGAGTTTTGACTTTGCTCTTGAAATAATTTAAATTGTTAAACCTGCAAAAAAACAACAGCTAAAAATATGTATACTTATTTCCCATTGGCCGTTTTCATTTTTCCATTCTCATGAAATTACATATTCTAGGTTGTTACGCAGCAACACCAAGAACGCTGACAAATCCTACTTCACAAGTATTGGAGATTAAAAACCATATGTTTTTGATTGATTGTGGAGAGGGTACACAAGTGCAACTTCGCAAAAACAAGATTAAATTCTCCAGAATCAATCATATTTTTATTTCACATCTTCATGGTGACCATTTTTTTGGTTTACCAGGATTAGTATCCACTTTTCGATTATTAGGACGGGACAAGGAAATGCATATTTATGGACCAAAAGGTATAAAGGAAGCTATTACCTTACTTTTAAAATTGGGGGACTCATGGACCAATTACCCTTTAAAGTTCCACGAACTAACCTCTAAAGAATCAGAGCTGCTCTTTGAGGACGAAAAGGTTACTGTGGAAACAATTCCATTAAATCATCGCGTTTATACCAATGGTTTTTTGTTTAAAGAAAAGATAGGTGAACGCAAGCTGAATATAGAAGCTGTAGCAAAATATAAGATTGATAAATGTTACTTTCAGAATATCAAGAATGGCAAGGACATTACTTTGGATGATGGGAAGGTTGTACCAAACATCAAACTTACTTTTGACCCACCCAAAACCAAGAGTTATGCCTATTGCAGTGATACAGGCTACTATCCTGAAGTTGTCGGCCAAATAAAAAAGGTTGATACGCTATACCATGAGTCCACTTTTTTGGAATCCGAAGAACACCTCTCTACCAAAACCAAGCACGCAACCGCTAAAGAGGCTGCAACTATTGCAAAAAAGGCTGAAGTTGGCACATTGATCCTTGGGCATTATTCCACGCGTTATAAATCAATAGCACTTTTTAAAGAGGAAGCTGAGGAAATATTCCCAAATGTTGAGTTGGCGGAGGATGGAAAGGTATTTGAGCTTTAGTATTCCCAAGTATATAACGCTATTGAAAAGTAAATAAAAGCATTTAATAACTTCCCTTTTTCCTATCTTTTGTAGAACTTTGTCTATCTTGTTTTAAGATTTCATAAAATGGAGAAAGACCTAGGCAGCTATAGAAAATCATACGAAAAAAGTGCCTTGACTGAGGATGCTATTTCTGATAATCCCATGGAGTTATTTCAAAAGTGGTTTTATGAAGTTGAGGCTTCCAATACTGTTGATGAGACCAATACCATGGCTATTGCTACTATTGGCCTGGATGGGTATCCTAAGACTAGAGTGGTACTTTTAAAAAGATATACCTATGAGGGCTTTATTTTTTATACCAATTATGAAAGTGAAAAAGGCAAATCGATTGCTGTAAACCCCCATGTTTGTCTTTCGTTCTTTTGGCATTCCATGGAACGACAGATTATCATTAAAGGAACCGCTGAAAAGATTCCAGAAAATCTGTCAGATGGTTATTTTGAGTCCCGACCCGATGGCAGCAAGCTTGGTGCAATTGTTTCTGACCAAAGTGAGGTTATAGCTTCAAGGGCAGTGTTGGAAGACAAGTTAAAAGCTTTGGAGAAAGCATATGAAGGAAAGGAAATACCTCGTCCCAATTATTGGGGAGGGTATTTGGTAAGACCTGTTTCCATTGAGTTTTGGCAAGGCCGACCTAATCGATTACATGACAGGATTCGCTATACCTTACAAGAAGACTACGATTGGAAAATTGAGCGTTTGGCTCCGTAAGGTTATAGTCTGTAGTGATCGTTAGCAGTAATTTAGTTGGAGCTTTAATAACGCTGCTTTATTATTTTAAAAAATGGGGTATTCTATAATAAAGTGGCATTTTATTAGTGGGTTATTATATGTAATGGGGCAAATATTATAACCAAATGAATTTTACACAAACTGTATACTGTTTACTGCAGACTTTTGTATAAATTATATTTATTTTAGTCTAGATTTTAACTTAATACTATATTCAAATGAAGCATCTTATAATGGTTAGACATGGCAAATCTTCTTGGGAATATTCAGTTAATGATAAGGATAGGCCTTTATTACAAAGGGGAATAAATGATGGTCATTTGGTGGTCGAGGCATTTAAGCAAAAAGGTGTTAATGTTGATGCGATATTTTCTAGTCCTGCAAATCGTGCTATGCATACCTGTTTGATCTTTTTGCGTCAACTTCATTTTCCTTACAATCAATTTGAGATTACCAATGAACTTTATGATTTTTCGGGTGATGATGTACTGCAGTTTGTGAAAAATTTGGATGATTCGCTTGACACAGTTATGATATTCGGGCATAATCATGCCTTTACCCATCTTGCAAATGCCTTAGGGAATCTTCATATTGAAAATGTTCCCACAAGCGGATTGGTTCATTTGACTTTTGATACAAATAACTGGGAATCAATAGAAAAGGGTGCCACAATCAATACTATTTTTCCTAAACACTTAAAATAATGATAAAAGCCAAAAATCAATATATTAATCGAGAGATAAGCTGGTTGAGTTTTAATGAGCGTGTTTTACAGGAAAGTGCGGATAAAAATGTACCCCTTATTGAAAGGCTTCGTTTCTTGGGGATTTTCTCCAATAATCTCGATGAGTTCTTCAAGGTTCGTTATGCAACGGTAAAGCGCATAGTTGAGGCTGGAAAAAAAGGAAAGAGTGAGCTGGGTGGTGAAACAGCTAAGGATCTGTTGGCCGAGATTACCAATATAGTCATTAAACAACAGGCAAAAAGCTTGACTATTTTAAGACAAATAAAAAAAGAGCTGGAGGCCCAAAACATTTACCTAATTGATGAGACTCAAATACAGGAGTCACAGGAAGAGTATATTAAAACGTATTTTAGTCAAAACGTGAGTCCTGTTCTCATGACCATTATTTTGAATGATCTCACCGAATTTCCAACCTTAAAAGACACTGCTGCATATCTAGCTGTAAAAATGGTGTTAATTCCTGAAGAAGGGGTTGCCCAAAAGGCAACAGATGTGAAATATGCACTTATTGAAATACCTAAAGGCATAGATAGGTTTATTGTATTGCCAAAAATTGATGATAAGGATTATATTATTATTCTTGATGATCTGATTAGGTACTCGCTGCGGAGTATTTTTAATATGTTCTCATTTGAATCAATAACTGCCCATATGATAAAGATTACCCGTGATGCGGAGTTGGATATTGATAGTGACCTTAGTAAAAGTTTTATAGAGAAGATCTCCTCAAGTGTTGAAGGCAGAAAAATAAGCGATCCCGTGCGTTTTGTTTATGACGAAAGTATTGGAAAAGACACCTTGCAATTTCTTAAAGAGAAAATGGGCGTTGGGGATACAGATAGTGTAATCCCTGGCGGACGCTATCACAATCGAAGGGATTATATGGGATTTCCTAGCTTGGGAAGGCAAGATTTGATGTATGATAAAATAAAACCGTTACCCATTAAGGGTTTAAGTTTAGAGGGGAGTCTGTTAGAAAAAATAGCCGAAAAAGATTATTTACAATACACACCCTATCATACTTTTTCTTATGTGATAAAATTTTTAAAAGAGGCCGCTTTGGACCCAAAGGTCAGAAGTATTAAGATTACGATTTATCGTCTTGCGAGTAACTCCCAGGTAGCCGCCTCATTGGTCAATGCGGTTAAAAATGGTAAACAGGTCACTATGCAGATTGAGTTACGCGCCCGTTTTGATGAACAGGCCAATATTGAATATGCCGAACAACTTCAGGCTGAAGGTGTAAAACTGATTTTTGGTGTACCCGGTTTAAAGGTGCATAGCAAAATTTGTGTTATTGAACGCGAGGAAGGTGACAAAATAAAGCGTTATGGTTTTATCAGTACTGGTAATTTTAATGAATCCACCGCACGTATTTATACAGACTATACTTTATTTACCGCACACGAACCCATTTTAAAAGAAATCAATAAAGTATTTGACTTTTTCACCACCACGTATAAAATAAACAAATACAAACATTTAGTGGTTTCGCCACATTATACCAAGAGCTTTTTTCTTGGCTTGATCGATAAGGAGATAGAAAATGCCAAGCAAGGTAAAGAGGCATATATAAAAATTAAAATGAATAGTTTCACATCTTACAAGATGGTCGATAAATTGTATGAGGCAAGTGATGCAGGAGTTGAAATTAAATTGATAATAAGGGGCATATGCTGTCTCATTCCTGGAGTAAAAGGTATGAGCGAAAATATAGAGGCAATTAGTGTGGTTGATAAGTTTTTAGAGCACCCCAGGATTTTTATTTTTGGTAATGTCGGTAATCCCAAGGTTTATATTTCTTCTGCTGATTGGATGACCCGTAATCTGGATAATAGGGTGGAAGTGGGTTGCCAGATTTATGATGAGGATATTATACAGGAAATGATTGATACTTTTGAAATCTCCTGGAGTGATAATGTTAAAGCCCGTGTTTTTTCAGAAAAACAGGATAATGCTTATAGAAAAAACAACAAACCAAAAGTGAGGTCGCAATTTGCGATGTACGACTACTATACAAATAAATTGAATTCTGAAAACATACAAGTTGAAAGTTCGAAAGTTCGCCGCAATAGATATTGGTTCCAATGCTATAAGGCTGTTAATAAATAATGTAATTGAGGAAAAAGGTAAAAAGACCTTGTTCACTAAAAGTGAGTTGGTACGGGTACCCGTTCGCCTCGGGGAAGATTCATTTACCGTAGGTGAGATATCAGAAGACAACGCCATCAGGATAATTAAGTCCATGAAGGCATTTCAGCTCTTGATGGAGGTTAACCGCGTGGAAAAATATATGGCATGTGCAACTTCTGCGATGCGGGAAGCCAATAATGGCATGGAGATCATTGAAAAGATTAATCGCGAAGCTGGGATTAAAATTGAATTGATAGATGGGAAAAGAGAGGCTGAAATAATCGCTTCCACAGATTTAAAGCAGTTGATACAGAAAGATCAATCGTATCTTTATATTGATGTGGGCGGAGGAAGTACTGAATTCACACTCTTTAATGAAGGTGAAGTCAAAATTTCAAAGTCTTTTAAACTGGGAACGGTGCGCTTATTGAACAACATGGTAGGCGAAGCTACTTGGGAAAAATTGGAGGATTGGATTAAGTTGCATACTAAAAACACAAATAAGATATCAATAATCGGCTCTGGAGGTAATATTAATAAGTTACATAAAATGTCGGGGAGGAAAGAGGGAGAACCCATTTCCTATATATGGTTAAATGCCCAATTCAATTTCTTGAATAGCTTGAGTTATGAGGACAGGATTTCAGAATTAGGTTTAAATACAGATAGGGCAGATGTCATAATCCCAGCTACACGTATATTCTTAATGGCTGCCAAATGGAGCGGGGCCAAAAAAATACATGTACCCAAGATTGGCCTATCCGATGGAATTATTAAAACCCTTTATTATACCGATATATAAGGAAAATGAGATTCAATACCCGCCATACTATCCATGTATTTTTTCTTCCTTACCCAAATTTTTTATGATCTTGGCTTCATATACCAAAAGATCTTGCCATTTTTGATTTACCTCCTCTAAGTTACCATATTCGCGTGCGAATTTTAAGAACATGGTATAATGCCCAGCTTCACTGATCATAAGTTTATGATAGAATTCTGCTAATTCCTTATCTTTTAACTGTTCGGATAATAATCGAAAGCGTTCGCAACTTCTCGCTTCAATCAGGGCGGCGTACAAAAGGCGATGTACCAATTGTGTGGTTCTGCTTCCTCCTTTTGGGAAAAATTTCATCAATGCAACCACATAAGCATCTTTTCTATCGCGACCCAAAGTTTGTCCCCTCGCGATTATGCGGTCATGCACCATTTTAAAATGCCCCATTTCTTCACGTGAAAGGGCTACCATCTCTTGTGTGAGCTCTGTATATTCAGGAAAAGATACTATTAATGAGATTGCGGTACTGGCTGCTTTTTGCTCACAATAGGCATGGTCAGTAAGAATTTCATCAATGTTCTTTTCAACGATATTGACCCATCTGGGATCTGTGGGTAATTTAAGACCAAGCATAGTTATAAATATTTAAACCAAAAGTAATATGATTACGAATCGATTCAAAATCTGAACCTTATATTTGACATATGAATCGGTTTTTTAAATTTTTAGGCGGAGTTTTTGCAATTTTATTTTTAAGCTCAGCAGTATTGCAATACAACGATCCAGACCCTTTGCTTTGGATTGCAATTTATGGGATAGCAACCTTAGTCACACTCGGATTTTTATTTAATAAAGTCTCTTATGTGGTTCCCGCGCTTGTTGGCCTTTTAGGTGTTGGTGGGTTCTTTTTAATATTTCCCGAAAAGTTTGAAGGATTTACTATCGGAAACGGAGACACAAAGAATATTGAAGAAGCGAGAGAAGCTTTTGGTTTATTGATTATAGCTCTGATGATGTTCATTTTTGCCATCAGGATTCGATTTAAGAATAAATCAAAGATCTAAGTCAAAAGTTTTCCGAAGTATATCAATGGCTGGGTTTTTCTCTCTGAGTTTTTGGTATTTTTCTTCAGGAGTGAATGCAAACTTTTTGGCTACTTCTTCATTGACCGTAATTTTAAGCTTAATAAAATGATTATTGAGCTTCGTTCGCAAATGTTCCATAAGATCAAACTTTTCCCGTTCAATCTCTTTTTTCATGGTACCGTTGGGCAATTCAATCCAAATGGTTGTTTCATCAATGAGTTTGGGCTTATCTGAACTTAGGTTAGAGGCCAATATTTTTCTTCCATTGTCATCTATTTTTTTTACAAAATCATCCCAATGTTTTTGCATATCCTCCTCAGTGAAAACTTCCTTGGGCATTGTGCTTTCATCAAGAACAACTTCTATTTTATTGATTTGATGCTGTTTCTTTGCTTTTAAGCTAGATATAGATAGGCCGGAAACCCGCTTTGCTGCCGGTTTAATGTTAATAGGTTTTGTAGTTACAAGCTCTTCTACCGTAGTTTGCGCAATGACTTCCGTTGCAGGTTCTGAAAGCACCACAGAACTATCGCCATTTGCTTCTGTGATTGGAACTATTTCTTTTGGTATAGGTGTTGAAGTGTCTCGAGCAACAACAGTATCAATGAATTCAGGTTCGTCTTTTGAAAGTTTTACTGGCGAAGTTAAAGGGGTTTGTTTGTAAAAAGCTGCGGGAGCAATGAATTCAATAGTGTTATTCGCTAAAGCGATGGATTCAGGATTTTTTTTTTCGGCTCCAAAATCAATGGACGCTAATTTCATAAGGGAAAGCTCAACCAAAAGTCTTTGGTTTTTGCTGGTTTTGTATTTTAAGTCACAATCATTGGCGATATTCAAGGCTTGTAACAAGAATGCATTAGAGGTTTGTTTGGACTGCTTCAAGTAATTCTTTTTGGCAGATTCCCCAACTTCCAGTAATTCAATGGTCTCTTCATGTTTGCACACCATTAAATCCCTAAAGTGGGATGCAAGTCCACTTATGAAATGATGTCCATCAAAACCTAATGCCAATGTTTTATTCAATAAAAGTAACAATCCTGGAATGTCATGTTTTAAAATAAGATCAGTGGCCGAAAAATAGGTGTCGTAGTCAAGAACATTCAGATTTTCGGTAACGGCTTTTCTAGTTAGGTGCTTACCAGAGAAACTTACAACCCTATCAAAAATCGATAGTGCATCGCGCATGGCACCATCGGCCTTTTGGGCAATGATATGCAAAGCATCATCATCGGCTTCTATGCCTTGATTCTCAGCAATGTATTTTAGATAATTGGCTGCGTCTTTAACGGTAATGCGTTTAAAATCGAATATTTGACAGCGAGAAAGTATGGTAGGTATTATTTTATGCTTTTCGGTGGTTGCCAAAATAAAAATGGCATGCTTTGGGGGCTCTTCCAATGTCTTTAAAAAGGCATTAAAGGCCGATTGTGAAAGCATATGTACCTCATCGATAATATAGACCTTGTATTTGCCTACTTGGGGCGGAATACGGACTTGGTCTATCAAATTTCGGATATCGTCGACTGAATTGTTCGAGGCAGCATCCAATTCAAAAATATTAAAAGCAAAATCCTCATCTTCCCGTTGGGTACCATCATGGTTTATTTGTTTGGCCAAGATTCGGGCACAGGTAGTCTTGCCTACACCTCTTGGACCACAAAACAATAAGGCTTGTGCCAAATGGTTACTTTCAATGGCATTGAGCAGCGTATTGGTAATAGCCTGTTGCCCCACGACATCTTTGAATGTCTGCGGGCGGTACTTTCTTGCTGATACAATGAATGGCTCCAATTCGTATTACTTTAGGGGGCATTTTTGCTAATGCCAATGCTTCTTTACAAATATAAAAATAGCGATGTATTCTACTGTTTATTTAAGATGGATTAAACACTTTTTTATCAACAATTGAAGTAAATTTGCAGCTAGCAGGTCACCTTATCGACCTGACGGTTACCGTCAGGTAGGAAAGTCCGGACACCATAGTGCAGCATAGCGGGTAACACCCGTCTCCGCCAGCTGGCGGACGGACAAGTGCAACAGAAAGTATGTACAGGTAATGCTGTAGTGAAATCAGGTAAACTCTATGCGGTGAAACGTCATGTAAATCAGTGTTTGAGGGCTGCACGCTCGAGCTGAAGGGTAGGCGGTTAGAGCCTTTGGGCAACCAAAGGCCTAGATAAATGATAGGGAGGGCTTTTGGCCTCACAGAATCCGGCTTATGACCTGCTTTTTTATCTTTTATTTTAAACGAATGGTTGTTTAATTGAAGGACTTGGCTCTGAAAACCATATTGGGCCTTCATCAGTAATGTGTACGCAATCCTCTAATCTTACACCAAATTCACCGACAATGGATATATTGGGCTCAATACTAAAGCACATGCCAGGTGCTATTATTCTTTGATTATTTCTAACGGCATTCCCCCATTCATGCCCATCCATACCAATGCCATGTCCTGTTCTATGCGGTAGGCCCGGAAGGTTGTATCCAGGACCAAAACCAGCATCGGTTAAAACTTTTCGAGCAGCTGCATCCACATTATGAAGGGGCGCACCAACCTGGGCGGCTTTAAAACCGGCGGCCTGTGCTCTTTTTTCCAAATCCCATATTTCTTGTTGACGTTTTGTGGGTTCTTCCCCAAAAACGATGGTCCTACTAATATCGGAATTGTAACCCTGTACGGTACAACCACAGTCAACAAGTATAACGTCACCTTTTTTCAATTTTTGTGGTTTGCTACTGCCATGCGGAAAGGCTGAGGCTTCTGCAAAGTTGGCCATGGCGAATTGATGGTTCGCACCCATTTTCATATGTGCCTCTGCGACTGCAGCGGAGAAAACAGATGGACTTGCCCCTTCCATTAAACTTTCAAAACCTATTTTTATGGCTTTTATCGTAATGTTGGTCGCTCTTTGCATTAAAGCTATTTCAGTAGGGGTTTTAATTATTCGGCATGGGATGGTAATTGGGTCGCCACTAACATATTCAAGATGTGGTGCTGCTTTTTTTATACCATTATATATAAAAAATCGTAGCCGTTCTTCAATACCAATTCGACCATTGGAAATATTCGATTCCTTAAGAGCCAAGGCAATCTGTTCAAACGGACTTTCGTCTTCCTGCCAGGCATATACTTTTTTACCGACTTTTAAAATTTCAAGGAGGCGTTCCTCTTCAAAACCTGGGCAGATATAACTGATTTCACCAACCCAAGGTATTACAGCAACAAGAGGTCGTTCGCTTGGCCACCAGGAGAGTCCTGTAAAATATTTCAATGATGTGCCAGCATCCAATAGCAAAGCAGCTATACCTTTCTCCACCATTAATCCCTGTGCCTTTTTAATCCTTGCTTTTATTTCTTCAATGGAAATGGGTTCAATATCATTGGTCATGGATTGTAATACTTTTGAATCTTCTACCTTAAAGTTTTGAGTAGGTTCATTGGCACATGAACTAACACCTGTAATTACGGCAGCACTTGCACCGATTAATGATTTATTGATGAATTTTCTTCGCTCCATATATATAGAATTAAATTAAACAGGCTGTGATCTAAAAATAAGGAAATTGTATAAATACTAGCTAAAATTAAGCATTGTTAACCATTAATCTTTATGATCAAAAAAACTAAAAACGCTACCGCCATATCTGCGTTGCTTGCTAAAGTGAGCCAATGAAGAAAGGTCGGTATGTTTTGAATGTTCAATAATGAGCATACCATCATCCAACAACATTTGATTTTTAAATACTAACTCGGGTATTTTTGCAAAATCTTCAGTAGCGAGATCATAAGGGGGGTCAGCGAAAATAATATCTACTTTTAATGAAGATTTTTCCAAGAAACTAAAGGCATCACTTTTTATGGTTGAGATGCCAAAATCCAATTCATCCGAAATTTTGTCAATGAACTTAATACAGCCATAGTCGGTATCAACCGCGACCAATTCTTTCGTTCCACGAGAGGCGAATTCGAAGCTGATATTTCCAGTACCGGCAAAGAGGTCAAGTGCAGAAATATCCTCAAAATAGTACACATTGTTCAATATATTGAATAGCGCTTCCTTGGCCATATCGGTAGTTGGGCGAACGGGCAACTTTTTAGGTGCAAATATTCTTTTGCTTTTATGTTTACCTGATATAATTCGCATTATAAAGCACTTAAAACAGTGAAATCCAAAGATTTTTGATTCGTTGTAGCCATAGGGTATGAGCCTCCTGATGGGATAAACAGCGATATATCTTTAATATATTTGTAGCAAAGTTTATACATATCATCCCCTTCTTCAATTGAACCAAAAAGCTTCAGTTTTGTGCTTTCGGTATCCAAGTTTAACTGTTCCAGGGTAAAGAGCAAGTAATATATAAAATCCTCTTTGGATGTAATGGTGAAGCTATTGTAAAACAACAGTTTTTTCTGTGCTATAATGGTAATATCCATTTGTTGACCATCAATATGTACATAACATATGGGTTCTTTGTTGGCTCCGGAATTATTCAATAAAGCCTGAACCAATACTGTACCATTGTGTTTGTATTCAAATTCCCCAAACAAATCAAATACATAATTGTTGATGTTTACAAAGGGTACATACACATTGACCATATCATAATTGTCCAATTCATCATATGCAATATGATCGTTGGCAAGAATCTTAGTATTGAATTTTAGATAGTTGGCCAATTCGTTCACATCAAACAAGGATTTAGGAACAAAACTGAAAAGATTGTTACTGTGCACAACAACAACTTCAGAAAATTGGTTGGAGCCCAAATTGTGGGTCTTGAATAGTTGCTCTAAATTCTTTTGCAGTTCTAAAGGGGAAAGGATTTTTTCGAAAACCAATCGGTCAGACTTAAGAATAGAATTTCCGATGGTATCTAGAATACAAAAAGAAAGTCCATTCAAGCTTACCTGAATGGACAGTTTATTATAATTTTCCAAAGAGTTATCCTCAGTATTATTGATCTTCTTTTTTGTCATATATCGGTGGCCAGTTACCACTTGTACTAACTTGCTCCATTGAACCTACTTTGATTACGTCACCATTTACTTCCTCAACACTTATCTGTGCATTTTCACGTTCCAACATGTCTTTAGGTTGGTCATATAAAACAACGCTCTTTTTGACCTTTGCCTCGAAAACGGGTGCTTTATAACCACCTTTATCAATAATCGCTGATTTCATTTCAAATTTCTCACCACCCTGTGCTCCTGGAACGTTCATTAAGTTTTTATATCGATCATCTTTTTTAAACAATGAATCCTTAACTGAAACAAATCCTAAAGTATCAATTATTTTAACTTCCCTTAAAAGTTCAATACCATACGTCTTATCCATCTCCATATAAGAAGAATCTCTTTGCTGGGTTATCGTATACTTGCCGTTCTCAACAAAATCTATAAGGGTTTTGAAATCATTGGCATACTTTCCAGTTACAGTTTTATACGCCTCTTGCGAATTTCTAATATCCTTTAATTTGGAAACAACTTTTGAAAAGCGCTCTTCTTTTACTTTTTTAAACTCCATAGGTCCAGTAACAGATTGATAAATAAGGTATCCAAATCCGATACATGCAATCCAAAGTACAATTTGTATTATGGTCTTCATTTTGTAAGTGTTAATTTTAATATAGTGGTTAACACAAATCTACAATTTTTTTGCAAACTGCCTAATATTTTATTATAGGATTTATGCATATTATACATTTTGTAAAATATGCCGATAGGAACGGGTTTGTTCGAAGATAAAAAGGTTTGGCTCCTTTCCTATCACATTTTAAGGGAGTATGGTTTAATGAACTGCCTACTGATATTTTGATGGAATATTTTTGATATGGGGCACTTGACCAATAATCATGTTTATATTTGGGGCCTATGAATACGCTTACCGACTCTTCTTTTTTTGCAATCCTAAAGGAAAAATTCCCGCATGACCCTACGCCAAAGCAATCAGTTGCTTTGCAGCAATTATCTAGTTATGTACTTTCTAAGGAAAAGGAAAGATTATTTTTGTTAAAAGGATTTGCTGGTACGGGTAAAACGACCATTATAGGGACATTGGTAAATAACTTGTGGCATACCACCATGAAAGCAGTGCTCATGGCACCAACCGGAAGGGCAGCCAAGGTAATGTCAAGTTATTCAAAAACCCAGGCCTTTACAATTCATAAAAAAATCTATTTTCCCAAAAAGCAAACGGGAGGAGGTGTACAGTTTGTTTTGGCTCCCAATAAGCACCGAAATACCATTTTTATTGTTGATGAAGCTTCAATGATACCCGATACACCCGCAGATTCCAAACTTTTTGAAAATGGTTCTCTTTTAGATGACCTCATGATGTTTGCCTATTCGGGCCACAATTGTAAATTGATTTTAATAGGGGACACTGCCCAACTTCCACCAGTACATCTTGATTTAAGTCCTGCTTTGGATGAGGGGAAATTATCGCTCAACTATAATAAGGAAGTGACAAGATTGGAGTTGGATGAAGTCGTACGACAATCTGAGCATTCAGGAATTTTGTTCAATGCTACCTTATTGCGGGAACAATTGCAGAGTAGCTTTTTCAATGACTTTAAATTTGATGTGAATCCATATTCAGATATTGTTAGGTTGGTTGATGGGTATGAAATCCAAGAGGCTATCGATGGGTCATATTCGGAAAATGGGAAAGAAGAGACTACTTTAATTGTGCGTTCCAACAAAAGGGCAAATCTTTATAACGAAAATATACGCAGTCGTATTCTTTATTTGGAAAATGACTTGGCCGTTGGCGATTATATGATGGTGGTCAAGAATAATTATTTTTGGTTAAAATCCACTTCCGAAGCCGGTTTTATAGCTAATGGTGATATCATTGAGGTTTTGGAAATATTCGCGATAAAAGAACTATACGGCTTCAAATTTGCCGAGGTGAAAGTGAAAATGGTCGATTATCCCAATCAAACACCCTTCGAAACCGTTTTATTATTGGATACCATTCAAGCAGTAACTCCTTCCTTATCCTATGAAGATGGGAACAAACTTTATCAGGAAGTCATGAAGGACTATGCCCATGAAAAATCAAAATACAAAAAATTCCTCGGGGTTAAAAACAACAAGTATTTTAATGCCTTGCAGGTAAAGTTCTCCTATGCCATTACTTGCCATAAATCCCAAGGCGGACAATGGAATACCGTTTTTGTAGAACAGCCTTATTTGCCGAATGGCATTGATAAAGAATACCTCCGATGGTTATATACTGCAGTAACCAGAGCCAAGAAACAATTGTATCTTATAGGTTTTAAATCTGATTTTTTTCTTGAATCGGAAT
Organism: uncultured Maribacter sp.; assembly: GCA_965367725.1. Taxonomy (GTDB): domain Bacteria; phylum Bacteroidota; class Bacteroidia; order Flavobacteriales; family Flavobacteriaceae; genus Maribacter_A. The sequence continues at coordinate 40,336 of CBDUKE010000012.1, forward strand.
AACTTAATTTAGTGAAAAGTATAAGAATGAACTCTGAAACAATAATAAGTATATTCTTGGGAGTAGGATTGGCTGCCTCTGTCGGTTTCCGTATTTTTCTGCCCTTGTTCGCTTTGAGTCTTGCCTCTTATTTTGGAGTTTGGGAACTTAATGAAAGTTGGCAATGGATAGGAAGTATAGCAGCACTCATAACGCTAGGCGTTGCTACTTTAGCTGAAATATTCGCTTATTTCATTCCTTGGGTTGATAATCTTTTGGATAGCATTGCAATTCCGTTGGCAGCAATTGCAGGCACGGCTGTGATGGTATCCACTGTAGCTAATCTAGATCCCGTGGTTACTTGGTCATTGGCCATAATTGCTGGTGGAGGTACGGCTACTGCCATTAAGGGCGCTGGGGCCTCAACCAGATTGGCCTCAACGGTAACAACTGGGGGCGTGGCAAATCCGTTAGTTTCCACAGTGGAAACAGGAACTGCTGTTGTGGTTACAACAGCCTCGATTTTTGCACCTATATTAGCGGCTTTTTTGGTCATTGTCATATTAGTCTTCATATTTATAATTTATCGAAGGCTAAGACCAAGGGCAAAACCATAATTAATGAATCTAAAGTCAAAAAAAGTGAAAATTATTGCCATGATTCCGGCGCGCTATGCGGCTTCTAGATTTCCTGCTAAACTAATGCAGGATTTGTCTGGAAAACCTGTAATTCTCCGCACTTATGAGGCTGCAGTCAATACGCAATTGTTCCATGAAGTATATGTGGTAACCGATAGCGATATAATATTTGATGCGATTGTAAATGCAGGTGGTAATGCGATAATGAGTATGAAGGAGCATGATTGTGGCAGTGACCGTATTGCGGAGGCTGTTACTAACATGGATGTGGATATTATTGTAAACGTCCAGGGCGATGAACCCTTTACGGATCGCGAGAGTTTGGCAAGTGTTTTAAAGGTATTCAAGGAAGACCATGCTGAGGAAATTGATTTGGCTTCACTTATGGTGAGAATCAACGACTGGGAAGAAATAAATAACCCAAATACGGTAAAGGTAATAATCGATAACCGTAATTTTGCGTTGTATTTCTCAAGGTCCCCGATTCCATATCCAAGGGACAAGGAAATTGAGAATATCTATTATAAGCATAAAGGTATTTATGCATTCAGAAAGCGGGCCTTAATGGATTTTCAGCGCTTACCTATGCTGCCCCTGGAGGCAAAGGAAAAGATTGAGGCCATCAGGTATTTAGAGTACGGGAAAAAAATTAAAATGGTTGAGACCGGTGTTAGTGGTATTGAAATTGATACCCCAGAAGATTTAAAAAGAGCCCAAGCAGCATGGAAGTAGATTTTAGTAAAATAAAGGTAATTGGCTTTGATGCCGATGATACCCTTTGGGTGAATGAGACCTACTTTCGGGATACCGAAGAGCAATTTGCCGATTTATTGGAAGGATTTGAAACCAAGAATAAGATTGATCAGGAGTTGTTCAGGAAAGAAATGGATAATTTAGAACTCTATGGGTATGGCATTAAAGGTTTTATGCTTTCAATGATAGAATCTGCTCTTGAATTATCAAATAACCAAGTATCACAAGCAACGATTCAAGAAATCTTGAATCTTGGTAAAAGAATGATAGCCCATCCCGTTGAATTATTGGATGGGGTCAAAGAAGTTTTAAAAGAACTTGGAGGCAAATATCGTTTGATTGTTCTTACCAAAGGTGATTTATTGGATCAGGAACGAAAACTTGAAAGGTCGAGCTTATCAAAATATTTTCACCATGTAGAGGTGCTAAGTGATAAAAAAGAAGTGAATTATAAAAACCTTTTGGAACATCTTGAAATAGAAGTTGATGAATTCTTAATGATCGGAAATTCCCTAAAATCTGATGTACTGCCTATTATAAATATTGGGGCCAAAGCCGTCCACGTTCCCTTTCATACCACCTGGCAACATGAACAGGTGTCGATTGAGGATCAAGATTACAATTATTTGAAAATAAATAGTTTGAAAGATGTTTTGAACTATTTGAATTAATGTTATGGAATTGAAGAATAAAAAAGAAATAAAACATACAATTTCGGGTCACAATGGAAAGTACAAGAACTTTCCTATGGTGCCGCGGGTAGTATTTGGCAAAGGGAGTTTCAATCAACTGGGAGAAATTTTAATGCCCAAACGAAAGCATTCTGATTCACCTTTCATTTTTTTGGTGGATGACGTTTTTGAAGGAACTGAATTTGCGAAGAGAATTCCTGCCATATTTTGTGATCAAATCATATTTATTTCCGCCGATGAAGAACCAAAAACGTATCAGGTAGATGCCTTAGTCCAAAAAGTAAGTAATGATTTCCCTGAACTGGTCTCAGGTATTGTAGGTATAGGTGGCGGAACCATAATGGATCTGGCCAAGGCCGTCGCTATAATGCTGAACAACGAAGGTAGTTCTTCAGTATATCAAGGGTGGGATTTGGTAAAAAAACCAGCTATCTATCATGTTGGTGTTCCAACCATAAGTGGTACAGGAGCTGAGGTTTCCAGGACAACTGTACTTTTGGGCCCTGAAAAGAAATTAGGCATAAATTCAGACTATACGACTTTTGATCAAGTGGTTTTGGATCCAGATTTAACACAAGGTGTATCAAAAGAGCAGTGGTTTTATACAGGCATGGATTGCTATATTCACTGTATTGAATCTCTGAATGGTACTTATCTGAATGCTTTTAGCCAAAGTTATGGTGAGAAGGCTTTTGAGTTATGTAAAGAAGTATTTTTGGATGGTTTAACGCCCTGTGAATCCAGGGATAAATTAATGATGGCCTCTTGGCATGGCGGCATGAGTATTGCTTATTCCCAAGTGGGCGTGGCGCATGCCATGAGCTATGGACTCTCCTATCTTTTAGGGGTTAAACATGGACTTGGCAACTGTTTGGTTTTTCAACATTTAGCGGAGTTTTACCCAGAAGGGGTGGCATTATTTAAAATAATGCGCGAAAAGCATGAAATTCATTTGCCAGAAGGGCTATGCGCCAATCTTTCTGATGAAGAGTTCAATACCATGATCTCAGTTTCAATGAGTATGGTTCCTCTATGGGAGAACGCTTTAGGACAAGACTGGAGAAAGATAATCTCTCCTGAAAAATTAAAATCAATCTATCAGAAAATTTAGGAGCCCATAAATGCATACACTTGCAAAATTTATTTATTTCAAGTTGCTCGGTTGGAAGACGGTAGGGGAGTTTCCCAAATTAAATAAATGCGTTGTAGCAGTGGTGCCGCATACCAGCTGGCTGGATTTTTTTCTGGGACTATTGATACGTAGGGTTATTAATCAAGAAATAAATTTCATAGGCAAGAAAAGTCTTTTTAAACCACCATTTGGTTGGTATTTTAGGTGGATGGGCGGTGCTCCCATAGACCGCAGTAAAAGCAGCGATACAGTTACAGCAATAGCCAATATATTCAATGAAAAAGAGGTGTTTAGATTGGCCCTATCCCCTGAAGGTACCCGAAAAAAGGTCGAAAAATGGAAAACAGGTTTCTATTACATTGCCAAGGCGGCCAATGTACCTATACTCTTAGTGGCATTTGATTACGGTCATAAGCAAATCAAATTTTCCCAACCCTATTTTCCAACAGAAAATATGGAGGAGGACTTTAAGAATTATAAGAATTTCTTTAAAGGGAGTATTGGAAAAATTCCGGAATATACTTAAACCCTTATATATTCAAAACCTATACTGGCTGATTCGAAAGTACCATCGTTGTCAAAATCATATTCTCCGGTATCAGTGCTCCCATTGATTTTAAACGTGTTGGTAGTAAGTGTTGCCCCATAGGTATCCCAGTCCCCTGGATAATCATCCCATTCAATGGCGAAGTAATAATTTCCTTCCCATTTTTCCCAGAACATTTCCCCGCTAACGGTGTAAGCCGCACGATCTGCCGGATTAATGGTCAGAACAAATCTACCAGTACTTTGGACGGTTATGGTTGAAGAACCCCCATCGTCGATGATATCAACAAAAATATTGTTGTCGCTGTCGCTTATAAAAAATGCAGCGGTAGCCTCCCAATTACCCGCTAATTCACTGATTTTAAAAGGGACCCCTTCCCCATCCTTTACAAGTGGATCCGGATCACTTTTACTACAGGAAAACAATAAAAATGTGAATAAGGGTGCCAATAAAAAAATTTTGCCTAGTGTTTTCATGATATTGGATTTAAAAGATTAATACTCCATTAAAACTAACATTATAATATTCTTTAGAATATTGTTAATATGCTAAGGAATTATAAGCAAAACTATATAGTGCATGCGTTTTATGCAATGATCTTCATCATTATCATCAAATAAATCATGGATAGTACGTAACAACTCTGTGCTAAAGTAAATGAGCTAGTTATTACAATTAGTTCGTTACCGGTTTTTTAGCAAACGTATGTGTAGAAAAAGGAAGTGGTTTATTCCTGCATGGTATGATATACATTCTGTACATCATCATCCTCTTCAATTTTTTCGAGTAATTTCTCGACATCGGCTGCTTCTTCAGCTGAAAGTTCTTTGGTAACTTGGGGAATGCGTTCAAAGCCTGAAGAGAGGATTTCAATCGCTCTATTTTCCAATTCTTTTTGAATGGAACCAAAACTTTCAAATGGCGCGTAGATCAGTATGCCGTCCTCATCCACAAAAACTTCCTCGGCACCAAAATCGATCATCTCGAGTTCTAGTTCTTCGGGATCTATGCCTTCTGCAGGGATACGAAAATTGCATGTATGGTCGAACATAAATTCCACGGAGCCAGAAGTTCCCAAACTGCCATTGCATTTGTTGAAATAACTTCTCACATTGGCAACCGTCCTGGTATTATTATCGGTGGCAGTCTCAACTAGAATTGCAATTCCGTGGGGAGCATAGCCTTCGAACAATACCTCTTTATAATCACCGAGACTTTTATCAGTAGCCCTTTTGATGGCCCTTTCAACATTGTCTTTGGGCATGTTTACAGCTTTGGCATTCTGAATGACCGCTCTTAGCCTTGAATTGGAATTTGGGTCAGGACCGCCTTCTTTGACAGCCATGACAATGTCCTTACCAATTCGTGTAAACGCCTTGGACATGGCGGACCATCTTTTCATTTTACGCGCCTTCCTGAATTCAAAAGCTCTTCCCATAATTTATTATTCGTATTGATTAAATGACTGTAAATTTAAGGTATAGAGAGGAAAAAATCCTAGCTTGGTTCAATAAAAAAGCGCAAGTGTCAAGTTCGAGTTCAAAGAGTTTATAAGTTAAGATGATTATCTAATCATCGAATACTTTTCTTCGATTACTGATTACTGATTACTGATTACTGATTACTGATTACTGATTACTGATTACTGATTAC
>CBDUKE010000013.1:0-44724 GCA_965367725.1 uncultured Maribacter sp.
TTTATGATAAGGAAAACAACTATGACATGATTCCCGTCAGTCAAGACATAGTATACTATGGGGTAGAATTTTTAACTATCAAATAGCCTTACAGCAATGAGAGGCTTTGTTTTATAAGAACTGTCCATTGACAAAAATCCAGAAATTTCGTTTTAATGATAAACAAAAATAAAACACATGGCATTTAGAAAAGGAAAACGTGTGCCAACAACGTATCCTATGAAAAGCCTTAGTCCAGCTCTTTAAAGTTCAAAAAAACGATTCTTACTCATTACAAAATAAAAAGCTAGGGTTCGTTTCATGTGGGGTCTATTATTTTTGTGTAGAAATAAATAGGGAACTTGTATTGCTATACAGCGGTTCCCTCTAGACTTATGATAAGGCAGCCAATATTCTTTCTGGAGTGATTGGCATACGAAATACCCTTGCACCACAAGCGTCAAAAATAGCATTGGCAATTGCCGCACCTACACAAATAATGGCAGGCTCCCCACCACCTTGTGGTTTGGCATCCATTTTATCGATGAAGACACATTCTATTTTTGGTGTTTTTGAAAACCGGGTAATTTCATAGCGATTAAAATTCGTGGTTTTCATTTCGCCTCCGTTAAACTCAATTTCTTCATATAAAGCATATCCTATGCCCATAGTAATTCCTCCTTCGGTTTGCAAAGTAGCTCCATGTGGATTTACTACCTGACCCATGTCCTGAGCACAAACGACCCGAATGGGTTGCACCACACCTGTTGTCTTATCAACAAATACTTCGGCAATCATTGCCACCAATGTACCGGCATCTTGCCCGAGAGCAACACCATAACCATGTCCCGGTTTTTTTTCTTTACTATAACCAAAGGTAGTAGTAGCTAAACGCAATGTTTCCACCATTTCCGGACTATCGAGATTGTCCAGTCGGAAATCGAGTGGATCGATTCCGGCAGCATGTGCCACGACATCAATGTGGGATTCCCGTGCAAAAGTGGTCGTATTGTTTCCAGGAGCCCTCCAAGCACCTGTACCAAATTGATGGACACCTGCTTTGTTAAATGCTCTAATCCGTTTATTAGGAATAGCATAAAACAATTCTGTACCCCTTGTTCCGGCACAGTAAATATCAAAATCCCAAACTTTTAATTTCCCGTTACTATCTGAACCTCCTGCTACTTTTATTACTGCTGCAGTACGGAAATTATCATACATAAACTCTTCTTTCCGGCTCCATACCAATTGCACCGGTTTACCACATAATTTTGCAATGGTTGCAGCCTCAACAGATTGTTGGCTGTTTGATTTTCCACCAAAACCGCCACCCAAAAATATTTGCTTGACATGCACTTTCTCCAAAGGCATCTGCAATGCTTTTGCCACAGAATCCCGGGTGCCAAACGGACTTTGTGTAGAAGCCCATATAATGACTTTATCTCCTTCAAAATAGCAGGTAGCCACATGAGTTTCGATTGACGCATGTGCTTTATACCCATCGTGGTAGATTGCTTCACGGTAAATCGTTGCAGCTTCTTTGCCTAATTGTAAACTTCCTTCTTTTTCAAATACACTGTTATCTTGAATAGTATCTTCTAAATATTGAAAAATGGTTTCTTGATTTGCCTTAGCTGCCGGAGCATCCCAAGTTACTTGAATGCTTTTAGCCGCTTGTTTAGACACTTCTGGATCGCCATGCACAACAGCTACCAAATCACCATTTTCCACCAACTGTACGCCATCAAAATCAGATAATTTTGAAGCATCGACTTTTACTTTTTTAGAACCAAATACTTCGGGTCTCACAATAGTTGCATGTACCATTCCGGGCAAAAGGATATCTGCTGAATATTTCGCTTTTCCTGTAACTTTTGATTCTGCATCCAAACTACGAATAGGTTTGCCTATTAACTTAAAATCTTTGGCTTTTTTTATTTCCGGTTTTTTGGTCAAACTTCGAACGATCTTTTTGCCTTTGGTCAATGCTGCATAGGCTATTTTTTTAGACGGATCGTTTTGCACAGAAACGACTCCTTCCTTTACCTGAAGGGCAGTCTTGTTCAAACCAAAATGTTCTGCAGCAAGATCTAGTAATACTTCCCGTGCTTCTGCAGCGGCAGCTCTCAATACCGGATCTGTAAAACGTGTAGTTAGAGAACCCCAGGTACCCCTATCATAAGGACACAATTCTGTATCGCCCATGATCATATCCACATCATAAATTGAAACTTCCAGTTCCTCTGCCACTACCTGTGCCAGTGATGTGATAATTCCTTGTCCCATTTCAATTTTACCTGTAAAACAGTCTACTCTACCATCTTCTTTTACCCGCAGGTAGGCATTAAAATCAAGTTCTTCGATGGGTGTGCCATCTTGTGCAAAAAGGGAGCTAAAGGACATTTCCCCCAAACAAAACACAACAACCACACCTCCACCTAAATTTTTTAGAAATCTTCTTCTGCTGTATGCAGCTTCGTTTTTTAATGTTTTCATAACTTCACTTTTTTAGGCATTTCTTTTCCTGCTGTTTCAATGGCATCTACAATACGATTGTAGGCACCACATCTGCATAAATTGGATTCCATGCCTACTATAACTTTTTCGCGGCTAGGATTTGGGTTTTGCAACAGAAATCCATAGGCATTCATGATCATTCCAGAAGTGCAAAAACCACATTGCAACGCATCGTGAGAAATAAAGGCTTTCTGCAAGGGGTGCAATACCCCTTCGGTACTTAAGCCTTCTATCGATATAATTTCTTTCCCTTCTATATCCTCTGCTTGTGTCATACAAGAACGTACCGGTTCTTTATCAATCAGTACTGTGCATGCACCACATTCTCCTATACCACAACCATATTTGGTCCCAGTATGCTCCAAATACGTTCGAATAACTGTTAACAAAGACTCCTCGCCTTGCACTTCCAACGATACCGGCTTGCCATTTAAAGTAAAATTAATCTGTTTCATCTTTTACTATTTTTTATTTATTAGATTGAATTTGCTTTTTTTCAATCTATAAAAAACCTATTCAATTTAAGAAATAAATATCACATTCTAATTTAAAATATCTCCAAATATTCCAAGGAGAGATAATCCAATAATAACGAGAGTTATAGAGAATTTTAATCAAAAAAAATTTAATCATGTTAGTATTGTTTATTTGAATTTAGACTTTTCCACTATATTTAATAAGCACATCATTTCATTCAATTTCAACCCAGGTGTTAAATTAAATTCTGATGGTCCAGATCAAGATTTCTATGAATTGAATCTAACGTTTGGCAGGAAATGGTTACTTGTTCAAAACCTATCTCTTGAAAGTCATTTGGGTATAGTATATTTCGCTTTTGACATAGATATTGGTCCTATCCCCTTTTTTATTAATCTACCTGAAACCACAATTGGTTTTCCATTAAGAGCAAAAATAATCTATTACCCCACCGAGAATCTTTGCATAGGAATAAATCCAAATGCAAACTTTAATTCAATAGAAAATACCTATTCTGCCAATTTAATAATTCAATACAATTTCAACTGACTACAGCATATAACAACGGCTCCTATGAGAAGACTTAGTCCAGTTCTCTAAAGTTCAAATAAACGATGCTTAATATAAAACTGGCGCCAAAATAAAACCACCAAAGGTAATTTTTACGCTCATTAATCGAACAAGGGTAGTGATAACGAAATCCTGACGATTCTGTCAGGATTTTTTATTTTAGAGGAAATCCAAGCTCGCTTGGAAGCAAGGATTATAATCAATAAACGATATTCGTCGCCTTATAAAACAACCCGTTTATATTTCATCTTGCTTTTCTTTAAAGAAAAGCCCAAAAAAACGGTGCTTATCACTGTCAAATTCATCTAGAAATATATCTTCTTTCCTAGATAGACCGTCTTCCATAAGATAGCTCATAGGTGCCAATGCATCAAAACTTCTAAATATTTCCTTAGAAATCGCCAAGATGGGCAAGGCCAATATCATACCGGATATTCCCCAAATAAAACCCCCAAGAAAAAGCCCTAGTATAATAAATAATGGGTTGATCTTGATACTTGGACCCATAATATTCGGAGAGATGATATTACCTTCTATTTGCTGTATTAAAATGTACAAACCTAAAACTGCCCATGGCTGCCATAATGTGTCGGATATTAATAACATATAGGTAAAAGGCAATATACCCCCGATGGTCGTTCCTACATATGGAATGATTTCAAGAAATCCGGCTAAAAATCCCCAAAAATAAGGATAGGGAACACCAATTAACCACAAGCCAGATCCTATTAAAAAACCAAGAATAAGGATTACCAATCCCTGACCCATCATATAACGTTTCGTGAGCTTTTGTATTTGGAAAAATAGCTCCTCCAGTATTTTTCGGCTTTTGGGTTTCACTTGGGATAGAAAGTAGTTTTTAAACGCCGTTCTGTACAATAGCAAGAAATACGTAATCAAAATAACCAATACCGTATTTGCCATTATAGCGGTGCCAGATTGATAACTTCCACGGAGCACCTTAATGGGTATATCCAGCACGGAAATAATATTTTCGGAAATCCAAATTGTGGTGGCTTCCGGATCCAACTGAAATTGCTTGCTGAACATATCGGTAAGCTGGGCCATAACTTTACTCAATTTCCCTTTTGCCGATGGCAGTTCACTAAATAGAATCAAGGATTGATTAAAGAAAAACATAATCACTGCCAATAAGGGAATTACGGCCACAAGATAAGATGCAAGTATTGATAGTATCCTGTTATGAAATTTTCGCTCAAAAAAAGCCGCAATGGGCATTAGCATTAAAGCAAAAAAAAACTAAATAATAAGGGAACAAGAACAACCTCGGTCAGTGCCAATATCAAAATAATCAAAGATATAATGACCAGAAAATAAAAAATGTTTTGCAAGTTGATCGAATATTTCCTCATTGGTTGATTGATCCGTTATTAAAAGATATTCAAATAAAGGAAGCCTAGGTCTAATACAATTGATATAGGTTTCCGTTTTATAGTACCCAATGCAATAAAAATAGTTAAGAATCATTGGTAATGCAATGATTTTTATCAGTAGATCATATGGCTTATAACCGAACAGAATTTATGCTGATATTTTTTTTGTGCATAGATAATTGAATATCTAAATGATAATTCACCGAAAAATACGTTAAGGTTCTATAATTATTAATATTCACTTGGTTATGAAAGGAACAATCCTAACTCTGGTCTTACTTTTTACAATGAGTACCTACGGGCAATTCAAAAAAGTAGATACGTACACGGCAAGTAACGGAACAACAATATCAACAGGGGATACTTTTGAGCTTGGCCTTGGAAGTGGGCAAGATGAAACATACTTCTATATTACAATGAAGCCAGATATTTCAGCCCCTGCGGCCTTTCCTTTGAAGAAAGGCATGGAGGGCAGAAAATTTAAAGTGGAATTGGTTCGTGAACTCAAGAATCCCATCGGTGGCCTAACAGGGGCCACGGTCATTTTTAAGGCCGGGAAGACCAGATATTTAGTTGATCTAGAGAACGCCATAAGGGCAAAGGAGATTATTTTTCTTTAATCATACGTACCCCCTCATACCTTTCGCCATTCAAGAAAGCCACTGATTTATGAAAAAGGCCCAGAATTCGAATTCAAGATAGATTACAAAAAAAACCCGAAATCAAAATGCCTTCGGGTTTTTTATTGTTGACCATACTATTTAAAGCAGTCGAAACTTTTCCTTTAATTTAAGCATAGTTCTATCAATGACCTCTTCAGGAACCTCCAATATTTCTGAAATTTCATGGAGACTTCGATTACCGAACACATAAAGTTCCAAAACTGTTTTACTCCTTGGTGGTATATTATTATACAATGCCCCAAATAAGGTTCTATGTTCCAAAGAAGGTAGCAGCGTATCACTCATATCCAATTTTTCAATCAATTGCTGTTCTATGGATTCATCAAGTATTACATTTGAAGGTCTTTCTGTATGTTGTTTATATGAAATATCATCCAACTCGGTATTTAAAATCAAATCCCCATCTGCCTGGGCAGTGAATTTTTCGTCTAGGCCATCAAGCTCCTGTTTCAACAATTGTTCGGTAGGTAAATAATCAGGGGTTTCCTGTTCAATTATCTTCTTTTCCTCGATTTTTTGAACGGCTTTTGAAAATAAGATGGTCTTTAGTTTTTCTTCATCAATAATATCGATGAAATCTTTAAAAACCTCAAGATATATCTCATCCAAAATTTCCTCAGCTTTATAAAAGCCTCTGTCAATGGCACCGTGACTTTCGGCTGCTTTAAGACTTCTAGCCGTGAATTTTTTTAAATCTGGCACCAATGCGGATATCTTATTATAAAACTGTTCAAAATCGTTCTCTTCCTTATGTGCGTATAACTGTTTAACTAACATGATCTTTATCTTTTGGGATTATGATTAACTCTACTATTTACAATATTCTAAAGCTAGTACCATATCTGCCCAATTAATATGATAATTATCAGTCGTGGTAAAAAACCCTAGTCTTTATACCAAATAAAACATCATTCAAAAAAACAGAGCGGACTGATCTACATCATTTCAATAAGAACTATTGGAAACTAATTTAGTACCCAAATTAATGTTTAACCTAAAAAAAAATATTATGTCTTTAGTAAAATTTAGAAAGAGAAGACCATTCGGCAATCTTGTTACTTCCGATTTTTTTGATATGGAGGATTTCTTTGATAACCGATTTTGGAACGAAGGATTATTGAGCGACAGTTTCTGGAATGGCAGAAAAGGTGAGCCAGCCCTTAATATTAAGGAAACTGATGATGATTTTGAAATTGAATTGGCAGCCCCTGGCTTCGCTAAAAAAGATTTTGAGATTACCATTGATGAAGGATGCCTAAATATTAAGGCAGAAAAATCTACCTCTGAAGAGGAGAAAGAAGAGAATTTTACCCGCAGGGAATTTAGCTACAACTCATTTGAAAGGTCTTTACAACTACCAGAAAATGTTAAAGAAGAAGAATTTAAAGCTAAATACAACGATGGTATACTTAGTTTTAAATTGGCTAAAAAAGAGCCGGTAAAAAAACTAAAACCCAAAAAAGTTGAGATTTCATAAATCTCGTTTTTTCAGAAATGTCCTCTTTCCTAACCTAAAAGCGTCCATGTATTGTAGGGGTTAGGATTGGGGACATTTTGTCTATTATCAACTATTTATTTTAATGCGGGGTTGATTTGTGCCTTTAAATAGTTTCAAATTCAACCATCTGGTAGGTCAGAGATATTGACCTTACCCAATTCGGCCATTGCGGCCTCATAACCCAACTCAAATACCGCATTAATATCCCTCATGGAAAAAGTTCCAATTTTCTTAAGTTCTTGAGGGCAAATAAGAATATCACAGTCCTTGAATTTGATCATGGAATCATGAGCAGTCTTTATTTTATAGGCGCGTTCCAGTACATTATAGGAATATTTTAAATCTTTTATTTTCATCTTTTCGAAAGGATTCACATAAACCCCTATGATTTTTTCGCACTGTGGAGCAATCAAATCCACCGGGAAATTGTTCAATGTACCTCCATCCACAAAATACTCTGTTCCTATTTGGATGGGTGTAAAAACACCAGGGAATGAAGCAGAAGCTAAAATTGGTCTAATCAGTTCGCCCTGAGTGAAAATTTTCAAGCTCCCATCCAAAATATTTGTTGCTGTTATGTGCAAAGGCAGTTTTAGAACACTAAAATCATCCTCTTTCAACAGGGTCTTAAAACTATCGTATAGCTTCTCCGTATCAATAAATCCAGGTTTGTGCAATGCAAACTTATTCATCCTAAAAATGGGTACGGTCCTAAAAAAATCAAGGATTTCTTGCCAAGTATTGCCATTTGCATACAAGGCTCCCACAATGGCGCCTGCACTAGTACCGGCAATATGCGTAGGGAAAATACCGTGTTCCTCAAGCGCCTTTATTACCCCAATATGGGCGACACCGCGCACTCCGCCACCTGATAGTACCAATCCTATATTCATTTTAGTTTATTTAATTCAAAGCTACGGGTTTTAAACATTCCGGTATTATGATCAATGTCATAATTAGCTGTTAAAATAGGGATATGATTTTTGTCATACTTAAATAGTACAAAACACCCTACTTTTAAAAAAGTATCGCATGCACTCTTTTTTTTGATAACTTAATCATCGGGTAATACTAAGCAGTGAACACTTTAGTACTAAATTAAAGTACTTTTTATTCATGTACGATTTTGTTTTATCAAAAAATCTATATTTTTTATAAAAAATGCTAATGCTTATGGCAGTTGAGCTTAAAGAAAAAGATCTCTTTCAAAGTATTTTCGAATCCTCGGTTGAAGGTATTCTAGTTGTGGATACCAATGGGGTGTTATTAAGTGCGAATCCAGCGGTAGAGCACATTTTCGGGTATGGGACAGGGGAACTAATCAACGAGAATCTGGATATTCTAATCCCCCAACAATTCAAAAAAAAACATAGTAACCATAGGAAAGAATATACCAAAAACCCTAAAACACGTCCCATGGGGCGCAATATGAACCTGCTGGGATTAAAAAAGAACGGTTCCAAATTCCCTGTAAAAGTAAGTCTAAGTCCCGCCATAGTCAAAGGACAAGCAATTACTATTGCATTTGTTTCAGATGCCACAGAGCTTAAAATATTAACCCAAGAATTAGAGGCAAAAGAAGCCAAAGACAAAGCTCTTTTGGAAGCTATTCCCGATATGATGATCATTCAAAATTATCAAGGCGATGTTATTGATTTCTATGTTCCAGATCAATTGGAATTACAAGTATCGAAGGAAGAGGTCATAGGAAAAAATATCAAGGAATTAGTCCCGCCATCAATGGCCAAAGCTATTTTAAAAGCCCATAGTGAAGCCGTTAAAACCAAACAAATCCAAATTCGGGAATACTCCTTGAACGGTCCTGATGGCAATATGGACTATGAAGCGCGCACAGTTTGCCTCAACAATCATAGTTTATTGACTCTTATAAGGGACATTACCGTACGAAAAAGAGTTGATGAAGAACTAAAGGAAAGTGAAGCGAAAAACAGCGCTATATTATCTGCACTACCGGATACAATTATTATACATGATAAGGAGGGCAACTATTTAGATATAATGGCGGCAGAACCTTCGTCATTATTTCTTAAGGAAGAAGTCATCGGAAAAAATGTAAAGGACATTTTCCCGTCTGATGTGAGTACAGAGATAATCAATGTATTGTCAAAAGCCCACGAGACCAATTCGTTGAAAGTATTAAAAATAGCTGTGCCAGGAAAGTTTAGGACAATTGACTTAGAAGGCCGAATCACACCTTTTGAAGATGACAAATTACTCGTAGTTGTTCGTGATATCACCAAGTCAAAAGCAATAGAGGATGTACTGTATGTTCGCAACAGGGCTTTGGAAGCAGCAGGGAATGGTCTCATTATTGCTGATGCGCAGCACCCCAATCGACCTATTATTTATACCAACCATGCATTTTCGCAAATAACCGGTTATGGGAAAAGTGAGGTTCTTGGAAAAAACTGCCGTTTTTTACAAAATGGTGATCGGGATCAAAAAGAAATTGAAATTATTCGAGAAGCCATTAAGAAAGGGCATCCCTGTCATGAAGTGTTGCGCAATTACAAAAAAGACGGTACCTTATTTTGGAACGATTTGACCATCACCCCATTATATAATGATCAGGGATCATTGACCCATTTTATTGGTGTACAAAGCGATGTGACCCAACAAAAAAAAGCGGAGTTTTTAAAGGATCAAATACGAAAGATACTGGAAATGATCGCCCAACACTTGCCCCTTGATTTTATAGGTAATGCCATAGTGGAAACTGTTGAGCAGCATATGGAAAATTGTTTGGTCTCTATTTCATTGTTAGACCGGGAGAAGGGAACTTTACACAACCTGTCCGCACCCAATTTGCCTAAATCACTCACACAAGCTCTGGAAGGGCTGGCCATAGGACCCAATGTTGGTTCTTGTGGCACGGCAGCGTATCTAAAAAAAGAGATTATTGTTACCGATGTTACAAGGGATCCATTGTGGAAAAATCATAGGGATTTGGCAACGGAGCATAAAATTAAATCTTGTTGGTCCTTACCAATACTATCTTCTAGCCAAGAGGTTCTTGGAGTATTAGCACTCTATTACGAGGATGCTACAAAACCTGGGGAACCCCAAAGAGAAATGATAGCGGACATCAACTTTTTGTCTAGCGTAGCCATAGAGCAACACCACACAAGAATCACCTTACATGAAAATAGAAAACAACTCGCGACATACGCCCATGAATTAGAAAAACAAGTTGAGGAGCGTACCAATGAATTAAAGGCAACGGTACAAAAATTGGTAGAGACCAATCTAAATCTGGAAGATCAAATATTGGACACCAAAGCTGCTGAAAACAAAGCTATGGCGAGTCAAACCATGTTTACAGCAATTGCCAAAAACTTCCCTAAAGGTGTAATTATCGTGTTCAATACCGAGTATGATATCGTTTATATTGATGGAGGCGGGTTACATCGCATGGGGTTGAACAAGGCTGAATTTGAAGGAATTAATATTGATGATACCGTTATATTCTCAGAGAAAAGAATAGAACAGATAAAAGAAAACATTAAAAAAACAATGAATGGTGAACACCTGTCCTTTGAAATACAATTTCGAAGGAGAAGTTATTCTGTAAACACGTCTCCCTTATATGAAGATGATGATAGCATAAAATGGACCTTGTTCGTGTATAGCGACATTACCAAACAAAAACAAGCAGAAAGGAACATTAGGTCTGCCTTAGTACGGGAGCAAGAGCTAAACGAACTTAAATCAAGGTTTATCTCAATGGCCTCCCATGAATTTAGAACACCCTTAAGTGCCATACTTTCCTCAGCAATATTACTAGGAAAACAAAATGAACCCGGTAAGGAAGTCAAGAGAGAAAAATACATCGGACAAATTAAGACCAATGTTAGGAATCTAGTGGTAATCTTAAACGATTTCCTCTCTTTGGGCAAATTGGAAGAAGGCAAAGTAACCGTCCATAAAGAAATATTCGATATCGTGCAATTTTCAAAATCTGTGGTCGAAGAAATCGATTCAAGTAAAAAGTATGGACAGAAAATAACAATAAAACACAAGAGCCCAACAATTAGTGTGTTTCTAGATCCAAAATTAATAAGACACATTCTGACAAATCTATTGTCTAATGCCATAAAATATTCCCAAGAAAACAAGAAAATTGATTTGATTCTTGACAAGAATCAAAAGAACGTCATCATAAAAGTTGTTGATCAGGGAATAGGTATTCCTAAAGAAGAACAATCCAATCTATTCCAACGATTTTTTAGGGCAGATAACAGCGCTATCATTCAAGGTACAGGATTAGGATTACATATTGTTAAGCAATATGTTGAGTTGATGGGAGGTCATGTTAGTTTTGAAAGTGAATTGAACAAGGGCGCTACTTTTATTGTCGAAATGCCCATAAAATAATATCAATGTAATAATTTGTTGCTATAGAAAAAAATGATAAAAACCCCAATCCTAGAAAAGGAAAGGGGTTTTTAAGCGATGCATTCTTTCGTTGTTATAGTGGTATACCGCATTAAACCTAATTGCTGTTTAATTTGATATTAACCATGTCTCTTTAATAGTTTTGTAACAACCAAAGAAATGAGGGATTTTTGAATAATTTCCTTAATCCCAACCATAAAATGAGAAGGATATAAATCTATTTTCAATCTGCGAAGATTTAGCTTTAAACTTTCCTTATCAATTTCTCTTTGTAAGCTTAAAACCTTTAACCTATGGTCAATTTCCGTAAAAGAACTATAGTTTTTCATCATCAATCAAAATAATATTTTGAAAATTTCCGTAACAATGGCCGATCGAGTTTATCCCTGAAAAAATAGCATAACAAAGCAACCACAACATAAAACAATCCTACCACAATAAATCCTTGATAAGTATTGCCCACCGCATTACCTATTGCATATGAAGCAGCGAGCGACAATAAGAACAGTGCGAGAAGCACTATTGCCCCAATAAGCAACACATGGGAGAAAGCAGTTACCGCTCGCATTAATGCCTTGAATATTTTAAGTTTAAAATATTCCTCGCTATTTTCAAGATAGGATCTAACATCGACATCAGCCTCAGTTAGATCCCTTTTTAAATCTTTCAAAGCCATCAAGTTGTTATTTCTGTAGTTGGGCGTTTTTCTTTTTCAAATCTTCTAATTTGCGCTCCATTGTTGCAATAATATCATCTGCTTTATAGCTCATATTAGATATGGTATCATCCAATTTTTGTTCAAATTCCGCTTTCTTCTCATTTGCGGTCTTTGTAAGTTCTTCTTTGGCATGTGAAACACGTTCAGAAATTTCGTGTTTGGTCTCCAATGCTTTTGTTTTAATTTTTTTTCGGGTTTTGCTGCCCTTTTCAGGTGCATAAAGTATTCCAAACCCAGCTCCTATTGCAGCTCCTGTCAATAAGGCCAACATAACATTACTACTCTCGGTTGACATGATTAAATGTTTTAAGTGAATAATTAAATTTCATTACTAAAGTATATGAACTTATTGCTATTTAATATGACAAAGATCAGTCTAAGTGCTTTTTTTTTGTTGAATGACCTAGGTCATTTACTTGGCCAGTTTACTAAACTATCTTAGGTCAACTAAAAATTCAATAAAAATGAAGGCCCAGGTTACCAAATCGGCCCATAAGCACGTTTTTTCAAAAATATACTTTGATTCTTTCCATGTCTTAGAGGCTGCAGAAATCATCACCAATGCATCCGCGAATTATGAATTATCAATTCTCGGCAAAACAAATATTTTGAATTCAGCCCAGAACAAGGGACAAATAAATACTGGGATAGCCATTAAAGACCACTTAAATAAAATAACAAAAGTGGTTATGGAATACGATTATTTTTTTAATCCTGAAATAGGATATATTTTTATAACAGGTCCTTTATCCTCAATATTTCTTAATGATTTAGAAGGAAAAACCTTAGGGGCCATTTCAGCCGGGCCCTATGGAATTTTAAGGGGCTTGGGCATCTCACCAAAGGAGGCATCTGCCCATATTGAAGCATTAAAAAACGGTGCTTATTTGTTAATCGCTAGAGGTTATGATTTGGATATTTTGGAGAATATTTTGGGGATAAAGGCGAAAAAAATCCACGGACTAATTTCCTGATTAAAACATTAAAACACCATTTAATATTATAGGCCTATTTCCAAGCCTATTGGGCAGTGGTCGGAGCCATAAACATCTGTGAATATTTCAACTGATTTGATTTTATCGACCAATTTAGAACTGACCAAAAAGTAATCGATACGCCAACCCGTATTGCGTTCCCGCGCCTTGAAGCGATAACTCCAATAGGTGTAGGCCACCTCATCTGGGTGCAGGTATCTAAAAGAATCAACAAATCCTGCTCTGATGAAATTATCCATGCCGTCTATTTCAATTTGGGTATATCCTGCGGTCTTGTTATAATTGGCCTTATCGTTTTTTAAATCTATCGGTGTATGGGCCACATTTAAATCCCCACAGACAATGACCGGTTTTGTTTTCTCGAGATTTTTTAAATAGCTTAGGAAATCGGCATCCCATTTCTTTCTATAGTCCAATCGGTCTAATTGCTGCCCAGAGTTGGGAACATAAACGTTTACCAAATAAAAATCTGGGTATTCAGCACATTGAACCCTACCCTCCGAATCATGTTCTGTAACGTTCATATCATCGGTCAAAGCAATAGGTTTGGTTTTACTCAACAAAGCGGTACCCGAATAGCCTTTCTTATCTGCGGAGTTAAAATGGTTGTGATACGTAGTAAGTTGGGATAGTGCTTTTTCAACCTCTTGATCTTGAGCCTTTGTTTCTTGTAAACAGAGTATATCAGGACCTAATCTATTAATGGATTCAAAAAAATCCTTTTTTACAATTGCGCGTATACCATTAACGTTCCAAGAAATAATATTCATAACTATCTTAATTATCCAAATAAAGATAGTCAATATCCGTATTTATAGTTCTGCAATTCCTAACAAAAACCCAGCTACATATATTTAGAAAGAAAACGGAAAAAATCCTTTTTAAGATCAGCATATATCTGCCTTTGGGTTTCCATGCGGTTCCTAAATTCCAAATGCTTTTTAACCAATACGGTGTCAAGTACGTCTTGGCCTTCTTTACTTTTACCTGCAATCTGGGTTTCATGCACCTCAATATCTTCCAAAAGGTCCTCTATTACACCTCCGTGGAGAATAAACTGGTTTTGATAATGTTCCAAAAGTGCCATAACGTCTTTTGACGTGTATCGCCTTACCAATTCACTTAATCTGTTTTTAAAGGTTTTAAGTTCATCTTCCCAAAAGAACAGTTCGCTTCTCCATTGTTCATGCTCAAAATGCAGGTTCGAATTGTAAATTATTTCTTTTTCCATGATAATTTTATTCATTTTCATTTTATATATTATTTTTTCAAGTACTTATCATTAATTCCATTTGGCACTAAATTATTGCAATAAGTATTTCTTTAGAATGATTTAAATCATTTAAGAACTTTTAGCGATGCGTTTACTTTGCAGTATCAAATACAGTAAAGATGAAAAATGCAAAGACCTTAATGCGAGTGTTAGTTCTGATCAGTGCTTTAATATTAAGTAGTTGTGGGCCGGTAGTCATATCTTCCAGACCGCACAATCCGCCACCACCCTGGTTCTATCCCAACCGATTAGAGGTAGTTAGATACGTCTATTTTCCTGAGATCAGTATTTACTATGATTTAACAGCACACACTTATCTTTATTTAGATGGAGGTATTTGGGTAAGACGTAAAACATTGCCTTCACGTTTCCAAAATTATAATTTAAATCGTTCAAGATATGAACGTGTTAGAAACTATAGTGACGACAATATAAGAAGATACCATGATGAGCATAACGCAAATCGGGGGCGCAGTAATTTAAATACCAAAAAGAGAAGTAATTAAACTGTAAGATGCTTAAAAAGATATTTTTTACCAATGAAGAATGTAATCGCTATTTTATTCATACTGGCAATTACTGGATGTAAGGGCCAGGAAAAAGAGAAAGAGGAGGTCTCCAAAGGCCAACAACAAGAAATGGCCCAAGAGCCCAAAGGCCAATGGGAAGTGCACAAGGAATATGATGATCTTGGCAATCTGATCAAATATGATTCAATATATACCTACGCCTATTCAAATATGGAAGGTGATTCAATAAAAATCAACTTGGATAGCCTAATGGATTCTTTCAGAGGATACTTTGATGACAAAGTTACTTTTGATTGGAAAAAAAATTTCTCCTATTTCCCAAAAACCGACTCCCTCTTTATGAAGGATTTTTTCAAGGAAGATTATTTTTTAAACAATTGGCAAGAGCATCATTCTGATATTGAGAACATGATGAAAAAAATGGATTCGGTTCGCAATGCTTTTTTAAGAAAACATCATCCAGGACTAATGGATAAAAAAGAATAAACCCATTTGTTTATTTCTGTGTGCCTATAAATTGATACTTTAACTGTTGAGCAATTGAAATGCCTGTTTCGCTATTTCAAGTTCTTCATTGGTAGGTATGATCAAAATTTTAACAGCTGAAGTGGAAGAATGTATTTCCCTTAAACCACTTGACTTTAAGGCATTTTTAGAATCGTCAAAATCAATGCCCAAATATTGTAGGTCTGAACACACCATACTTCTTAATAAAGCAGAATTCTCTCCTATTCCTGCTGTAAAAACAAGGGCATCCAAACCATTCATTGCCGCAGTATAGGCACCTATATATTTTTTAATGCGATAGGCATTCATATCAAGTGCCAATTTACAATCAGCATTTCCATTTTCAGCTTCGGCCTGTATATCCCTTAAATCGCTATACCCTGTTAAACCCAGCATACCACTTTCCTTTATGAGCAAATTATTGACTTGATTCAAAGTATAACCTAAATCATTCACTAAATAGAAGATAAGCGAGTGGTCTATGTCCCCGCTTCGTGAACCCATAATGAGTCCGTTGCTAGGTCCAAAACCAAGACTATGGTCTATGCTTTTGCCATTTTTAACGGCCGTTATACTACAGCCATTTCCAAGATGGATTGAAATTATTTTGGCATCCTCTTTCTTTAAATATTCAGCTGCCTTTTCGCTCACATATTTGTGACTTGTACCATGAAATCCATACACCTTGATTCCTTGTTCTTCATAAAACTTGTTCGGAATAGCAAATTTTCGCGCTTTTATGGGCATCGTTTGATGGAAAGCCGTGTCAAATACAGCAATTTGCTTTGCCTCTGGGAATATTTTCCCTGCCATTTCTATCCCCTTTAAGTTATGGGGATTGTGCAAGGGTGCCAGATTACTGAATTCCTTGATCTTATTTATGACCTGGTCATTTATCAAAGTGGTCTCAGCGTATGCATCACCACCGTGAACGACCCTATGACCAACGGCATCAATTTCATTGGCATGTTGCACTACCCCATTTATAGGGTCTAATAGGTAATTGGCAATAGTTTCCAAACCAACCTGGTGGTTTGGAATTTCAAGGGTTATAGTACTTTCTTTTGTATCTGTTTTGTAAGTTAAAACAGCGTCCTTCGAACCAATACGTTCAACAACCCCTGCACAATTGACTTTTTCTTTGGGCATTTCAATCAATTGGAATTTAATTGATGAACTTCCAGAATTCAATATTAAAACCTTCATTTATTATCTTTTCTATGCTAAATCCTGTGCCTGGATGGCAGTCATGATCACTGTATTATAAATATCCTCCACGGTACAACCCCTACTCAGGTCATTCACGGGTTTATTCAATCCCTGTAAAATGGGGCCAATGGCCAATGCCCCAGTTTCCCTTTGAACTGCCTTGTACGTATTGTTCCCCGTATTCAAATCTGGGAAAATAAATACCGTTGCCTCCCCGGCTACCTGCGAATCTGGAAGCTTGGTCTTGCCTACCGAAGCATCTACTGCGGCATCATATTGTATGGGGCCTTCTACCTTATAATCGGGACGCATTTTCTTTACTAATTCGGTAGCTTTTCGTACTCGGTCAACATCTTCCCCAACACCTGAATCCCCCGAGGAATACGAAAGCATTGCAATTTTTGGTTCTATTCCAAAAGCGGTACTGGTATTTGCAGAGGAAATGGCAATTTCCGCTAATTGCTCTGCGGTGGGATTGGGGTTAATGGCACAATCACCATATACTGTAACCCTATCTTCCAAACACATGAAAAAGACTGAAGACACCACCGAAACCCCAGGCTTGGTCTTTATAAAGTGCAATGCCGGTAAAATAGTATGTTTTGTTGTATGCATTGCACCCGAAACCATACCATCTGCATGCCCTTTGTACACCATCATGGTGGCAAAATGGGAAACATCTTCCATAAGGTCACGGGCCATTGCTAGATTTACGTTCTTATGCTTTCTTAATTCGTATAACGTTTCTGCATAATCATCAAAATGGGATGATTCCGTTGGGTTTTCTATGTTGATTTTGTTCAAATCCAAATCAATATCCATTTGGGATACCTTAGTTGCTATCTGTTTGGGATCACCCAACAAGGTAATCTTAGCCGCATTGGAATCAATGAGTAATTTTGTGGCTTTGAGGATACGTTCATCCAGCCCTTCGGCCAATACAATGTGTTTAATATCAGATTTTGCCCTTTTCAATAAATTATATTGGAACATCCTTGGGGTAATACCTTTGGCATTGAATGTGATTAACCTTTCAGCCAATTTATCCTCAGGAATATACTTTTCAAAATCTTGAATAGATACTGCAATTTTTTGGGTGTTTTCGGCATAAATTCTCGGCTTTATTACACCAATTCTGTTCGCTATTGAAAATGTGCCCTCTTCTACCGAAATAATGGGAACCACATCTGAAAGTCCTTCGATAAGTTTTAGAATGGAATCTTCAGGGATAAGGCCACCTGTAAGGATTATTCCTGATATCGTCGGGTAATTTGCAGAAATATTTGCTTGTAACGCCCCCAAAATAATGTCTGCCCGATCCCCAGGTGTTATTACAAGTCCATCTTCCTTTAAATGGGTAAGGTAGTTACGAAGTTGCATGGCGCCTACAGCAAAATGACCCACTTGATTGTTGAGATATTTTTCCCCAAATAGCACTTTTCCGTCAAGAACCTCCACAATCTCCTTAACCGTGGGATTACCCAAGATAGGATTCAAAGGAATAATACCGATAAGCATATCTTTTGGTAGTTCCTTTCTAAGCCCTTTGGCTATAATGGAAACATTTTGTGGTTGTACTTTGTTGGCAACGACCATTAATACCTCGACCCCTTTGTCCTTAAATGAGTCATAAGCCAAATAAATATTGTTAACCAACTCATCCAAGGTTTTGCCCACGCCGCTGGCCAAAATTATTGTGGGGATGCCCAAATTCTTGGCTACGAGCACATTAATGTCCCATTCGATTATGGCTCCTTCCCCGGAAAAATCGGTACCTTCTACCAAAACAAAATCGAAACGATCTTCAATGGCCTTATACTTATCAATGATTTTATCCAAAACCTCATCTTCCTTATTCTGGGTGTTCTTTTGAATAATCTCACTTCTCGTAAAAGCAAAGGCCTCCTCATATTGCATTGGTAGCTTAAAATAGGAAATAAGCGTGTTTATATGATTGTCTTTGACTCCAGGCAAATAGTCATCGATAATAGGTCTAAAATAACCCACCTTGGCTGCCTTACCCAGCAACATATGCATTAGTCCTAAGGATACAATCGATTTACCGCTATTGGGCTCGGTAGTGGCAATATAAATGGCTTTACTCATTATTTTATTTTTTGCCGTTTTTTTCAATGGCAATTTATGATGGTTTGAAGCCTGCAAAGTTAACTCCTAAAATTAAATAGCATGGCGTTTTTTTACAATAATTGTGTATTAATTTGAAGTTTAATATATCAAATGTATGCTACGGAAGATGCAAGGCAAAGGACCAAATTAATACGGAAATTTCACTAGGCTATGATACACATCATTTCATTCCTCAGAATCAGTCTATACTTTTAAAAGCCCTTCTAAATGATGGCCCAAAGGGTTTAGTGGATTAAAGAAGATCATCCCATTTAAAAGTAAAAGGATATAACGTTTTTAAAATAAGTAATCATGAAAAGAATAATTTTATTCCTAATCGTTGGGTTCTTTCTTCAAGCGCCCAATACTGTGCAGTCACAGATTTTGGGTAAATTAAAAAAGAAGGTCGAAAAGAAAGTTGAAAAGAAGGTTGACAAAGTATTCGAAGAAGAGAAAGAAGAACCTGTACCAGAAGAAAAACAAACCAAGGAAAAGGAACAGGAGTCTGAAAAAACTACTGATGGCCAAGTTGTTAAACCTTGGTCTAAATACGATTTTGTACCAGGTGAAACAGTACTATTCAATGACAATTTGGAAGGAGAACAAAATGGTGAGTTCCCTTCTCAATGGGATTTAATTGATGGCTATGTTGAAAATGCCTTGTTTGAAGGTGAAAACGTTATTCGGTTTCCAGTTGAAAGTGCTGGGGCTATCATTAAACCACTACTGAAAAAAGAGGGTGATTATCTACCGGATAAATTCACAATAGAATTCGACATGTATTTGTCTCATAGAACCACTAGATATACTATTATGCTTTGGGATAAAGGAAAATCTTTCCACCGGCCTTCTGAATTAGGTGATATTGGCATTATTGAAGTGGGTTATGAGCAAGGAGCTTCTTATGATGGGGGTAAAATGCGTCGAAATTTACCCAAAGAATCCCAAAAAGACTATCCTCACTGGCGTCATGCGGCAATTTCCTTTAACGTAAGAGCCCTTAAAATTTATATTGATCAAGACAGATTATTAATGATGCCAAACGTAAAGGGCAATCCTACGTCAATAAGTTTGAAAGGTAGTACTTACGACTATAGTCAAACAGGGGATTATCCTACAATGATAAAAAATATTCGCATAGCTGAAGGAGCCGTAAAACTGTATGATCGTTTTTTGACTGATGGTAAAATTGTTGCGAACGGAATAAAGTTTGATTCAGGAAAAGCAACTTTAAAACCTGAATCCATGGGTGTTATCAATGAAATTGTGAAACTAATGAAAGAACATCCAGAGATTAAATTTAGCGTAGAAGGACATACGGATAGCGATGGTGATACACAGCTTAATCAAAATTTATCTGAACAGAGGGCTAACACAGTAATGAATGAATTAATTGAACAGGGTATTGATGGTGAAAGGATGGTTTCAAAAGGATTTGGAGAAGATGTACCTGTTGCCGAGAATAGCACTCCTGAGGGCAAAGCTAATAACAGAAGGGTAGAATTTGTGAAAATGTAATTAACCCAAACCCAACCCTAATCGGAAAGGAAAAAGGTTGCCAGGACACAGGATATTTGTTACCCTATTAAAGCAATGGACATTTAAATTTTAAAATTAATAAAAAGGTGAAAACAATACTATACGCAACAGACTATTCCAAAAATTCGGTAGCAGCATTGAAATATGCGCACAAAATGAGTGAACAATTGGGAACCCGGTTAGTAATCGCGCATGTGTTTGATTATCCCACTATTCTTGGTATGGAAGGTCTTGATGAGCCTTTTCCACATCTAGAGAAAGATGCTTTTAAACTACATCGTTCCAAACTAGAGAAATTTTGTACAGCACATATGGGTAACGCATGGGAAGCGCCAAATATACAACTCGAGGCAGTGGAAAATAAAACAGTTCTAAACGGTATAATAGCTACTGCTGATGAATGGCATGCCTACTTAATAGTAGTTGGAGTAAAAGGAGAAAGTGGACTAAGGGAATCTATCATGGGAAGCACCACAAAAGAGCTTATTGAAAAAGCACCTTGCCCTATTTTGGCCATTCCTGCAGATACAACCTATATACCTATAAAAACCATCGTATATGGGACCGATTTTGAGAATGAGGATATTTATGCTATTCGAAAACTTGTAGAAATGGCTAATCAGCTTGATGCTGAAATAAAGGTCATTCATATTACCACAATAAAAGAACTGGCCAAAGCGAACCAAATGGATAGCTTTAAAAATAGGTTGCTGCAAAAGGTTGACTGCGAGCGCATGGAATTTGTGCATTTGGTCTCGGAAAATATTTTCGACACACTCAGGAACTATCTGGGGGAAGTAGGAGCTGATTTGGTGGTACTATTGGAAAGGAAAAAGAAAGGCGTCTTTAAAAAATGGTTCCATTGGGATTTAGTCAAAAAAATGGAGACTTATGGAAATATTCCGCTATTAAGCTTCAGGGGATCTAACCACCAAATTTTCTATTTTAAAAAAGCCCTATAAGACTACTGCCTTGGCTTATAGAATCTATAGCAGGTTGTTAGCAGTTTCCTTAGTATTGGAAATCGGTTTGTTAAAATGTTAATGTATATCGGGCAAGACCATTAGTGGCACCTTGGCATGAAAACCCATTTTTCTAATGACTGGCTCCCGTGTTAATTTTTCCATAAAAGTGTGTGGATAATGAATCAAAGCGATTAAATCCATATCATTCTTATCAACGAATTTATTGGTTGCCTCGGCGACATTATTCCACATTTCAACTTTGTGAAAACTATGTTTCACATCTTGCAGCCGTTTGGATAATTGCTCTAAATTTCTTTTTTGATCATCATGTAATTCGTATTCCTGCGCTATTTGCAGGATTGCTATTTCTGCCTTCCATAAACTGACTAGGTCTATCAAAGGTTTTAGCTCACTTTTGCTATACGGGTGGGTGAAATCTGTAGGAAAAACAACCGATTTGAGGGCCTTGAAATCATAACTATGAGGCACTGCAATAATTGGACACCCACGCACTTTTTTAATGACCTTAACGGTATTACTTCCCATGAAAATCTCCTTGGCCCCAGTTGCCCCTTTGGTTCCCATCACAATAAGGTCTATATCCCTATCTACTGCCATTTGATTGATTGCATTTTCGATATCATTGGAAATTGAAACCGACTCAAACTTATGATTGCTTCTCGTATGGTTTTCAAGAAGATATTGCATCGTTTTATCCAATTGAAGTCTCGAATTTTCTGATAAGGAGTCATAAATAACCCCCAAACGTTCTTTACTTTTATTCCCCATTAAATTGGCTATTTTGGGCTCGTAGGTATTTAACAATATGAAATTGCACTCAACAGTTTCAAACATTTTCAAACCAGTAAAAATTGCATTCCATGCATTATCTGAAAAATCGGTGGGCAATAGAATATTTTTCATTTTGTTTTATTTTTTTGTGATTTTGGAAGTATCGGGTATCACCAAAAAAGGTACTTGCACATGAAAACCTATTTGGTCTACATTCTGTCTGATCAACATTCGTTCAAAAAATGAATGTTTTCTATTCATCATCACCAATAAATCATAAGGGTGCTCTTCAAGATAGTCAATAATGGCATCAGGCATAAATGTTCCTCTTTTTTCTTTGAATTCATGTTGAACTTGGGCAAGACATAGCCGTAAAAAAGCTTTGTTTTCTTTCTGTGCATTGGTAAGATCATACTCTTCCTTAATATGAAGCACTGTAATTTCAGCATTGTACATCTTCGCAATTTCAATGGCAGTATAAAGTTCATTTCTATGGTATTTTGACCAATAATCCGCAGTAAATAGAATATGCTCAATGCGTTTATATTTATACCCTGAAGGGATGGCCATAATAGGTACTGTGGCCTTTCTAATAACGTGAACTGTATTGGTTCCCAAAAAAATCTCTTTGGTGCCAGACGCACCTTGTGTACCCATAATAATCAAATCAATACTTTTTTTAACTATCAGTTCATTGATCTCATCGGTTAGTACGTTGAATGCAGAAACCGTTTCATAAATGTGCTTAGGGTTGCCAAACTGCTCTTTTACGGCCTCCAAAGTTTTTTCAAGTCCAGATATTGAAGCTTCAACGCCCTTATCAGGAATAGCACTGAACTCTGGGCCGCCTAGTACATAATCCATACGATAAAATGCCGGTGTATAGGTGTGTAAAAAATAGAAGGTACATCGCTCAGCCTTTAAAAATTGCATAGCGAATGTAATGGTGTTCCAAGCATTTGCGGAGAAATCTGTAGGAATGAGTATTGTTTTCATAGGAGGGTATTTAGTATCCTTTAAAGTTATCACGCAAACCAAAATTTTACCATGATATAAATCAGTCTTTCCCTCAATTTAATAAACTGACTATTATCATGAAAAAACATATAGTTGAATCGTATTTTTGAGCTATATTCCTCCTATTTTAAACTAGCTATTAAACATCTTCTCACAATGCATATTCAAGATTATATTGATCACACGATACTTAAACCAACAGCAACTATATCAGATATTGAAATGCTGTGCAAAGAAGCTATAGACCACAAGTTCTACGCAGTTTGTGTCAATGGTTGCCATACAAAACTAGCCAAGAATAAATTAGAGGGCAGTAAAGTGAAACTCGCTGTAGTCATAGGTTTTCCGCTGGGAGCCATGAATACTTCATCTAAGGTATTTGAAGCACAAGATTGTATAGCTAACGGCGCGGATGAAGTAGATATGGTGATTAATGTAGGTTGGATGAAATCGGGTAAATTCGATTGGGTAAAGCAGGAAATTTCAAGTATAAAAAAAGCCATTGGAGGGAAAGTATTGAAGGTCATCATTGAAACTTGCTATCTTACAAAAGAAGAAAAGATTAAAGCATGTACATTGGCCCTGGAAGCCGGAGCCGATTTTGTAAAGACATCAACAGGTTTTGGTACTGGTGGTGCAACATTGGAAGATGTTAAACTAATGAAAGACGTTGTAGGCAATAAAGCAAAAATCAAAGCTTCTGGAGGAATAAGGGACAGGGCAACAGCTTTAAAATATATTGCATTAGGGGTTTCACGAATTGGAACATCTTCGGGAATTACAATTGCATCAACAGAATAAAAAGAAAATAATGAGTGTACATATTGAAGCCAAAAAGGGGGACATTGCAGAAACCGTATTAATGCCAGGTGATCCTTTACGCGCAAAATGGATTGCTGAAACGTTTTTAGAAAATGCATTTTGCTATAACGAAGTACGTGGTATGTTAGGTTATACAGGGACGTACAAAGGCAAAAGGATCTCAGTACAAGGCAGCGGTATGGGTATTCCTTCAGCAATGATCTATTATCATGAATTGATCAATGATTATGGCGTAAAAAATATTATCAGGGTTGGTTCGGCAGGGTCTTATCAGAAAGACATAAAAGTGCGGGACATTGTTTTGGCAATGGCAGCTTCAACTACTTCAGGAATCAATAATTCACGATTTATAAATGCCGATTATTCACCAACGGCAAGTTTTGACCTACTATTGGAAGCTTCATTATATGCACGTAAAAAAGGCATAAAGATAAAAGCGGGCAACGTACTTTCTGCCGACGAGTTTTATGAAGATGACAAAGAAGCCTATAAATTATGGGCGAAATACGGTATTCTTTGTGTTGAGATGGAGGCTTCAGGTCTCTATACGATTGCAGCGAAATACAATATTAGGGCATTGGCCATACTTACTATTTCCGATTCTTTGGTTACTGGCGAACATTCCTCATCATTGGATAGGGAAACTTCCTTTAATGAGATGGTTGAAATTGCGCTTAATATTGCGTAAAGCAGCCTTATTCTTCCAACTTCCTTTTTACCGTTACATGACCTAGGTCATTCCGAATTAAAGTATTAGTTGCCAACTTTAAGCTTAACTTAAAACAGAACACCATGGCACTAAATTTTAATCAATATGCAACAGAAGGTAACACCTTCCTTAAAAATTATACCAAGGAAATGAACCTTGGGGATAATAAAGACAAAGCGGGTAGAATTTTAACTTCAATTCTTCATGCCCTACGGGATATAATACCTACAGAAGAATCGTTGCAGCTTATTGCACAATTCCCTATGTTTTTGAAAGCCGTTTATGTCAACGGATGGACGATAAAAAAGAATAGACCCAAAATCAAACAAATGGCAGATTTCGTTGATTTGGTCAGAAAGCATGATGGGCCTTCGGCAATCAACGATTTTGAATATAGCGATGAAGTGGCTGAGCAATATATTGATACCACTTTTATTCTGCTCAGACAGTATATCTCTTTGGGTGAAATGGAAGATATTCGAGACGGACTTCCAAAAGATTTGAAAAGTATGATCTATTCAAACATCATGTTCTAACAATCAACAATTACAACAATTAAAAATACAATCATGAAAACTATTATCGCACTATTATCGCTGTTCCTTTTAATACCACTTACAGCGAGGTCGCAAACTGAAACAATGGTATATGACGAGGTAGCACCTTTCAGTGAAGGTTTAGCTGCTGTAAGGGTCGGAAACCAATGGGGTTTCATTAACGAAGATGCCAAATTGGTCATTGATTTCAGAGATGATCTGGTTTGGAACAAAGAAGCTGATACCAGCGTGCCAGGTGTATTGGGTATTCGCTATCCCGAATTTAAGAACGGAAGGTGTATGGTTCAAGTTTTTAAAGAAGACAATATACCTTACTATGGTTTTATAGATCAATCTGCTGAAATTGTCATTCCACCAGAGTATTTGAATATTACCCAATTCGATTTTGAAAATGCCATTGGTATTTATGTCAGGAAAGCCTTTCAAGGTAAAAATGAAATTAATCTGAATATTATAGATTATATCTTTACTGAAGTAGTGGTAAATACCTCCGGTGAAATCATCTGGCCCATTTGTGAAAGAGAACATATCCTTACTGCAAAAAGACGTTATGAAACCCCTGAATTAAGGGCTAAGTTAATAGCGAAAGACATTCTTGTCTTTAAAACAAAGGATAATAAATGGGAGACTAAGAAATTGAATCTAAATCTTTAATTGATTAGCTATGAATCGATTAAAGAATAAAGTAGCAATAATCACCGGGGGTGCTGGTGGAATAGGCATGAGCACGGCCAGCTTATTTTTGGCAGAAGGGGCTAAAGTAATGTTGGTAGGCCGTACAGAAAGTACATTAAGAAAAGCTGTAATCGATTTGGATAGTACAAATGTTGATTATTGTGCGGCCGATGTATCAAAATCAACCGATACAAAACGGTATCTACAAAAAACAATGGACCTTTTTGGAAAAATCGACATTTTCTTTGCCAATGCTGGTATCGAAGGACCCTTTAGTCCCATTGCTGATTACCCGGAAGAAATGTTCGACTCGGTAATTGCAATCAACCTTAAAGGAGTTTGGTTGGGATGCAAATATGGTATTCCTAGAATGAGCGACGGAGGTAGTGTCATCATCACCTCTTCGGTGGCAGGCTTAAAAGGTTTCGCTGGCTTAGGGGCTTATACAACTAGTAAGCATGGTGTAATTGGTATCATGCGGGTTGCAGCCCTTGAATCGGCTGTTAGAAACATTAGGGTAAATACGATTCACCCAGGACCGGTCAATACACGTATGATGAGGGACATTGAAAAGGATATTTCGCCCGATAATGCCCAAAAAGCAAAAAAAGGATTTGAGGCTGGTGTCCCTTTTGGACGTTATGCTGAGACAGAGGAAATCGCCGATTTAGTATTATTCTTAGCCTCAGATGAAAGCAAATACATTACCGGAAGTACCTATGTTATTGACGGTGGTATGGTAGCTTCTTAATCACTTTCCTAAACTAAACTAATAGTATTTGTTTGAAACAACTATTGACGGAAAAAAGATATTAGATGGCATAAAAGAGGTGACTATCACAAGTTCGTCAATGGTACAAATGATAAATGAAGGATAAAGTAAAGGCCGAATGGTAGGGAATTATGATCATTATAGTCCTTTTGTTATAGAACAATCCAGATATTGAATTGAAAGGTACAGCCGGGGCAACACTTATGTGTATAGGATATATACCATGGTTAATTAGAGCGTTAAAACAAAAATTACAAAAAAATGAAAAATATTAGCAAACAGGATGCTAAGGCTATCGGGGGGAATCTTGGCATCAATTGGAAGAAGGTAAATTTGGACGAGTTTACTAAAGGAATCATTGTAGAATTTGAACATGGATCTCGGTATCCTGAAACCAATGTCACGAATGATAACAAAGAAATGACTGGAAAAATAGCCTGGGCCCACTTAAAAGAATTTCCAGATTATTACTCCAGGCTTGAAAAAATGGAAAAAGAAGCAGAAGAATATTGGAAAAGCAAAGTATAAATAGGACCAAGTGTCATCTTTTAGAAGCAAGTCCTTGTCTATTTTACTACTAATATTGTCTTGGATTTTCAGACTATAGTCGCTACAAATGAAAACTACTACAATTATAGATGTAACACCTGATAATGTTCAGGAAGAAACTCTTTTCTGTATTAAAGATCTAAAATCCCCAGGATTCAAATGCAAGCAGGATTGGTTCGAAAAACGATATGAAGAAGGATTGCGCATGAAAATTCTTAAAGATGCAGATGCCAAAATGATGGGATTCATAGAGTATGTGCCCGCTTCAACGGCATGGCGCCCGATTGAGGCAGAAAAATTCATGTTCATTCATTGTATTACCGTGTATTCCAAAAAAGACAGAAACAAGGGTTATGGATCACTTCTTATAGAGGAAGTTGAAAAGGACGCAAAACGAGAAGGACTCGCTGGGGTATGTGTTATGTCGAGTAAAGGTGCATGGATTGCTGATAACGGTATTTTTAATGATAATGGCTTTAAGAAAATAGACCAGCTGGAAAGATTTGAGCTGCTTTCGAAAAAATGGGATACTGTAGTTCCCAACCCAAAACTCATTGATTGGACGAAGCAACAATCCAAATACATGGGTTGGAATTTGATTTATGCGAATCAATGCCCTTGGCATGAAAAATCTGTTGTTGCTCTTCTCAATACGGCCATGGATTATAACATAGACCTCAAAATCACAAAACTTGAAACCGCACAAGAGGCAAAAAATGCGCCTTCTGGTTATGGTGTTTTTAGTCTTTTACATGAAGGAAAATTATTGGAAGACCACTATCTAAGTGCTACCCGCTTCAGGAACATTCTAAAAAAAGAGCTGCAGCTGAATGCATAGGACATTCAATTGGGCCTTAAAGCTAATTAGAGCATACCTAACTATTTTAAAAAGAAAGTTATGGCACAAACGATCAAAGCATGCTGTCCCACCTTTCATCCTGAAAAATGGGATGGTAAAACGCATCATTGGGAAAAGAAAAAATTCATTAAGGCTTCTGT
The DNA here is from genome assembly GCA_965367725.1 of uncultured Maribacter sp. Lineage (GTDB taxonomy): Bacteria > Bacteroidota > Bacteroidia > Flavobacteriales > Flavobacteriaceae > Maribacter_A. The sequence goes on from CBDUKE010000013.1 coordinate 28,290, forward strand.
ACCCACATTATTTCATATTCCATTGCCACCAATACTAGGAAAAAAAATAACCAAAATGATGGAGATGGCCGAGGATTCAGGAAAACTGTCCGATGACAAGGAAGAAATCCTACTACTATTTAACGACCCTACTGCATTTAAATCGGAATTATACCTGTCAGTCACCCACAGGGTGCCAAATGCAGAAAACACAACCCTATCCGGCACCTACATGAGCAAGGTTTTTGATGGTGCCTTTAAGGCCGTACCCAAATTCATCAAGCAGATGGATGCTTATTTAGCCAAACAGGGAAAAAAGGCCAGCGATTATTACGTACACTACGCTTACTGCCCCAAGTGCGCCAAGGAAGCTGGGCATAACTATATGGTATTGTTTGCCGAGGTTGCGTAATAATGGTATCACATTAATTAGTAGAAGCAAGATTGATATGCATTGCCTTACCAAGTTAGAAAGCGTTGCGTCAATACCTGAAAAAAATACAGATTTGATGTAATGATCAAGGTCATTGCATACTTCGAATCGGTGTGTTAATTTCAAAATCCGAACGCTAGGGCAAAATTCAATACAAAACTAAAAATCATATTTAAATATAATCAGATGAAAAATTTTAATCCAATCAGTTTAACAAGAGTGATGGCAATACTTGTAGCCATCTTATTGGTTACAGTATCTACTTCGTGCAAAAGAGCAGCTGAAAAAACCCAAGAAAAGATCATTGAAAAAGCAATTGGCGACAAAGCCAAGGTCGATTTAGACGATGAAAAAATTATGATTGAAACTGAAGATGGAACCTTTACCGCAGATGCCACAATACAGAGCTGGCCCAAAGAAATTCCAAATGAAGTACCCGAGTTTAAAAACGGTAAAATTGTAATGGTCAACACCCAGAACATGAAAGAAGGTAAAAATTGGGTAATCATTTTTGAAGATGTGTCCTCCAATGCAACTGCGAAGTATAAAGAAAATCTAGAAAGTAATGGCTTCAATATCAATTTTACCACTACGGCAGGTACAGGCACCCATTTTGCTGCTGAAAAAGATAACATTACTGTTATGCTAATGGGCGATGAAGGTGGCGCCTCTATTACTGTAGGTATTCAAGAATAGGTAAACAGGTATTGCCCATAATTCATAATCTTTGTTTTATGGGATATGGGCAATCTATATACTAATAGGAAGTGTATCGAGAATAAGAAAACGGAATGTACAATCTTCAAAAGTCGATCGATTGGGACTAGAACTCAAATAAATCATAAAAAATCAGGGGGTTGTGATCAACAAAAAACGTGCAGAAATCCAGACATTTTTTAATGACAATTCAAACTCGGAAATCGTTAAAAAATATTCAAGATATTTTAAAGAAGGCTTTGACGGATATGGCATTGAAACAAAGACTTTTGAACAACAACGTGACAAATGGATAGAAGAATGGAAAGATGAAATGACACTGAACAAATACTTAGATCTAGGTGATATTTTTATGCAGGAGGGAAAATTTGAGGAAAAATCACTTGCAATTGTCTTTGTACAATCCGAAAGGGAAAATTACAATACAACAACTTTTGACAGAATAGGTAAGTGGTTTGAAATGGGCATAACCAACTGGGCAACCACAGATGTGTTGTGTATGTTGGTGCTATCCAGTTTCATTATCGATAAAGTAATTTCATTTGAAAAGTTAAAAGAATGGACTTCGGCAGATTCACAATGGCAAAGAAGGGCTGTTCCCGTGACACTTGTAGAATTATTAAAAGAAGGACTGAAACCAGAAACCGCCTTACCTATAATCGAACCAATAATGTTGGATGATTCGGAATATGTCCAAAAAGGTATTGGAACTCTACTCAGGGGGTTATGGAAAAAATATCCTAAAAAAATTGAAAATTTCTTATTGCAGTGGAAAGATCAATGTGGTCGGCTTATTATACAATATGCAACTGAAAAGATGGATAAAGAAAATAGAAAACAATTTAGAAAAGCAAAAAAAAGTGTTTCATAAACCAGTTCAAATTTTAAATAAAACTAAAGATTACTTGACTATAATTACCCTTTTTTTAAGAACAAGGATTTACAGTAGATTAAACAACGTTACACAGGCAGTAACAATCTAGAACCTGCTTCTTAATCCTCTTTTTTAGTTATCCTATGCAATACCTCTTCCGGAAATGGGAATAGAATTGTAGAATTCTTTTCGGCAGCAATATTCGACAATGTCTGGTATAATCTTAATTTAATAGCCGATGGCGATTTGTCTATTTGTAGACCTGCTTCCAAAAGCTTCCCCGCGGCCTGTTCTTCTGCTTCCGCAAGAATGATACGTGCCCTTCTTGATCGCTCGGCTTCAGCCTGGTTCGCCATCATTCGCCTCATATTTTCTGGTAATTGGATATCCTTGATCTTCACATCAATAATCTCAATGCCCCAATGATGGGTTTCTGTTTCCACAATGCTCTTTATATTTTTACCCATTTCTTCCCTTTTTGATAAAATTGTATCCAATTCTACCTTCCCGCACACATCACGTAGTGCAGCCTGGGAAAGCTGGGTAATCGCAAATGCAAATTCCTCTACCTCTAAGACAGCTTTTTCAGGATCACTGATTTTAAAGAAAACGACCCCATCAATACTACAAGGCACATTATCCTCTGTCATAACTTCTTGGGAAACCACATTTATGGTAATAACCCTGATGTCAACCACTTGAATGGTCTCAACAAAGGGGATAATCCATCTAAAACCTGGCTGTAATGTATTGATGTATTTCCCAAAACGGAATTTCAAGGCTCTTTTGTATTCATAGACAATTCGAATTCCTAATACAAAGAATAAGATGATGATGATACTGAACAATAATAGTGGATTCATAATTTATTCTTTAAGTTATTATTCTTGCCATAATCCTGAAGGATCGTTTAAAGCAATTTAATTTTATACGAAAACCCTAGATCAAAATTTGATACAAAGAAAGATTTGCAATCCTTTTTCGTTGAAGTAACCGTACCCTTCAATTTACGAAATTCGCAACTGGAAACAAAATTAATGGGTGCCAAAAGCCAAGATTGAAAATAAGCTATTCAATACTTGAAAATGTGGTGCAAACATCAGTGCCAGCTAATATTTTCAACTGATAATTTTCTGTTTCAACTTTCGATAAAAGAATATATCCAACATAATAAACCAAATGATAAAACTTATAAATGTTATCTTTTGAATTATGGGAAGCAAACGAATATATGATCCAGTTTCATAAACATAATAATTGACCAGAAAGATAATAAGACAACCTATGCCAAATACAAGGAGTTTAATATGTTTTGCCTTTAAAAGTTCAATAAAAAATGTTAAAAATGCTATTACCGCAAAAAAACCGGCGATTTGAACGGTGCGATCATGGGTTCCTGAGGATAGGAATGAGGTAGCAATCAAAGCTGCCATACCTGATAACCACATTATATTTTTATTAAAGCTTTTCCCCATAAACAGACTCGGTAAGTAATTCCATAATAATATAAGGCTCAAACAAAGTACGCCCAAGGAGGTCCTTGCAAAATAACGGGCATTATTCAATTCCCCGTTTATCGCATCGTGATCTAGCAGGTCACATAAATAATTATTCCAAAAACTGAAACCATTTTGTTGGGGCATTATCCAGGATCCACCTGGATATTTCAATGCTGCAATGATATATAAGAAAACGAACAGCGCCATACCAAATAAAGGCAATAATAAAATATAAGGTTTAGGAGCTTTTGGTATTAGATTCATGAACATTCAATTCAATGTTGGATTCATTTTAAAGCGAGGCCTGTGGTAGCTGTTAGGATTTGAATCAATTCTTTTGTGGTAGTGGAATCTATTAAATTTAAGGTCTTTACCTTACAAAGTTGCTCAACCAATCTTTTGCCAGCCAATGTATTACTGGCAACCCCGGTTACTATATTCGGTACAATATCAAAAGCCTTCATTAGTCCGTGAACCGCATAGGGGTCAGAAGCACTAAGCACGATACATTTAACATATTCTCTTAGGGTCTCAATTGCAACATCACCATTATAGGGTTCTAAAGGTGAGGCGCCAATTTCAATAATGGCCACGTCGGCTTTTTGTATTTCAATTCTACTTAAAAGTTGTGCTAATTTTTCTTGGAATTCTTCCTTTGGACAAATTGAAGAGGGTAAGCCAACATCAACAAAATCATAGATAGCGTTAGCACCGACATCCTTAATGGCCAAAATGTCTTTATACCTTCCTGCTCCTGTTAGCTTGGCCCCTACTACTTTATAACCTGCTTGCTTGAATAAATTGGTGACAATTCGGGCCGAAGTTGTCTTCCCCGCTGACATTGATGTGCCGACAAACAGAACAACGGGTGTTTTGAAAGGAACCATCGCAATTGGTTTAACAAAGCTCTCCATAGTTAGTTTTTTATTACCTCTAAAGGCATGGCCCAAATAAACCACTTTCATCATTTGGGGTATAAAAACTGATTTCGATGTCATTCTGCCTAAAAGCCCAGCTCCAGTTAAAACACTCATCTTTAAGTCATTTTCCACATTTCTCCAAGTACCTGTAGCTTCCAATGTTGCAAAACGTTCTCCCAAAGCCCCAACCATAGTCTCGCCTCCGATTACCCCACGCATTCTACCATTAGGCAATTCCAATTTTAAAGTTTCACTTCCTGCATTCACTATTTGGCAAATCACATAATCCCCTGTTGCCCATTTTTCCTTATTGATTTTCTTCAACTGAAATTCTTTTTCGGCCAAATCGGAGATTCGGGTCAAGGATGTAAATATGTGCTGATGGTTCATGATTATATTTCATTAATTCTCCAATGAATCTGACAAAAGCAATAATGTAAGCAAGGCTGTTCTTTCTGGCAACTGGTCTAAAAATATAAACTCATGTACCGCATGTGCGCCATCACCTGTGGTACCTAGACCATCCAGAGTGGCAGTATAAGTACTCGTAGTATTGCCATCAGATCCACCTCCGGCGGTGGCATCCTCTAATTCCAGACCTAACAGTAAGGCCTTGGTTTTTGCAAGTTGCCATAATTTCTGATTTCGGACTGTGCGCTCCATGGGTGGGCGACCTATACCTCCTTCAACCTTAATTTCAACATCAGGAATGGTTGGTTGTAAACCATAAATCTGTTTAGTGATTAATTCCCCATCTTCATTATTCAACACCCTTACATCAACCACCGCTTTACTTTTAGGAGCCACCACATTTGGGGAAATACCTCCTTGTATAGTTCCCACGTTGACCGTAATACCCTTATCAAAATCGTTCATGGCAAACAATCGTTGTATTTGATGGGAAAGTTCAACAATGGCATTTACCCCTTTTCCAGGATCTAAACCCGCATGTGCAGCTTTTCCCGTGACCGTTATGGTAAAACGTCCTAGGCCTTTTCGAGCGGTTTTCAATTTTCCTTCATAACCCAACGGGGGTTCCAACACAAATGCACGGTCAGAAATTTTTGCTAATCTTTTAATTATATGCCCTGATTCACGACTCCCTATTTCCTCATCAGAATTTATAAGAATTACAGGGTTAAGAGATGTATTCAAAGACATTTGATGAATTGCCTGCAAGGAAAATATGAGTTGGGTAAGCCCAGCTTTCATATCATAGATTCCAGGACCGGTCATTTTGCTATTTTTTTGGGAAATCGGCATTTTTACCAATGTATTCTTTTCCCATACCGTATCGCAATGACCCAATAATAATTGTAATGGTTTTTTCCTATCCCTATGTAGTGGTCTGGCATATAAATATCCCCCTGTTTTTTTTCCGGGAACATAGTTGGTAAAATACCCTATCGATTTAAGTTTGGTGCCTAAGAATTCCAGCAGTGCCTTTTGTGCTTTAGGATTGCTTGAAGGAGACTCATATCGAATCAAATTTTCGAGAAACCCAACCATAGTATCATTTCTTGCTTTGAAATAGGCCAATATTTCTGTTGCGATATTTGTGGTCATAGCAATCATCTTTTGAAGTCTTTGGGAAATGGGAAACTGTAGGTGTCCGAGATTTTTGCGAAACGACCTGTGGCAATATAAGCCAGAAGGGGATTTTCATGTAGCTGCTCCTGTTCATCTTTTTCAGATAGACGAACATAATCTTTATGGGCATAGGCGGCAATTATTTTACCTGTAATAAGAGCGTTTTCATCAAAGCCATCAATAATTTTAAAAAGCTCACATTCCAGATACAAATAGGCATCACTTATCAATAGTGCATCTATCTTAGTGGCTTTGAAAGTTGGCAGTGCCTCAATAATACCCTGTGATTTTGAAATTCTATCAGTACGTGGAGCGGCACTTAAAGAAGTGGAAACTATCTGATCAGGTCTCGGAAAACTAACCGTAAACCCATTTGTTTTCTTGGCATTATGATAAGTGCCATGCTTAGGTGTACAGACGAAACCAAAATAATTACCAAACCCCATAGGAGTTGCCATGTGCTTAGGTGCAAGGTCATATCCCCCATTTTCCTTAGTACCAATAACTACCAATGGGGCAACGGTAAAAACCCGTTCCCATATTGGTAAATCAACATCCAACGAGATTAAATTATCTTTCTGAAAATTGACCATAGGCGTTGTAATTGTATTGTTTTATACTATCTATAAAAATACAATTGTAAACAAAGGGATGTAATGATATTGGTCAGCCAATGATTACCAATAGTGTAAAGGAAACTACTATTTAAAATAGCATCTGCTGATTGCCCTACAGACTATCAACCGCTTTTTTCAACTTATTTCGAACCTCGTCGGCTATTTCTGCCAAATCTTCATTCTTAACACTCATCATTGAGGCAATGGGATCTACTGCAGCAACTTCAATATTGCCATTTTTAGTTTCCCGAACAATAACATTACAGGGCAACATGGTCCCGATTTTATTCTCGGCCAATAAGGCTTTATAAGCAAACCCAGGGTTACAAGCTCCTAGAATCTTATAACTTGGGAAATCGACGTCCAATTTATTTTTCAGGGTAGTTTTAATATCTATTTCGGTGAGTATGCCAAAACCCTCTGCCTTTAAGGCCAGGGTTATTTTGTCAATTACCTCGTCAAAAGTCAAATTCGTAAGTGTTTTATTGAAATAATACTCCATTTTTATAATTAATTATGATTAGTGATAAGATACAAAACAAAAACGGGTACGCTTACAACGTACCCGTTTCCTATTAAGAAATCATATTCATCAATACAACCAAACAATTCTTTAAATCACATTATTGCTAAAACAACTTAACTAATTGCTTTTTTGAAAATGACTACTTTAATTTCCTAACTATGATTTAAACTGTCTCTCGACAATAAAAATCAATACCTGTGTATTTTTTAAAAGAAACCGGCACACCCCCGTGTGCCGGTTTCTCGAAGATTTAAATTCTGCCTAATAAACACTTATAGCGGATTAATCCCGAGCCCGTTACCAAGCCACGGTATAAAATCATAAAGTGCAATAGCATCGTTTATATCTTCATATACAAACCCTTATTACTCCCCATGAATAACAAGTATGTTTTTCTGAATGTCAAATGAACTTTTACAAACAATTATTAGGCTAATATATTATGTATTTTTCCCATATGACATGATTTAGATCAGTTCAAATGTTTTTTAACAGTATTGGCAGCTATCCATTCGAACAGTTTATCTGCATCCTTTTTTTTGCAAAGCTGCGTTCCGGGGTGAATGGTTGCGGCAGTACCACAGGCAACTCCGTATTTTACCATTTCACTTAAGGATTTGCCTTTCAATAAACTTAAGACCATACCTGCTACCATACTGTCTCCCGCACCAATAGTACTTTTTTGAAGCACAGTGGGTGCCGGTATGTGCTCCATTGTGTCTTTGGTGGCCAATAAAGCACCTTTAGGACCCATGGACACTACAAGCACCTCACAATTATTTTGTTCTAAAAACTTTTTGGCCAAAGGTTCCAATTCAATAGCTGAAATGAAATCAACACCACATAAAATACTTAACTCTCCCAAATTGGGTTTTATCATATATATTTTGGCTTTCATGCTCGGTAATAAAGCTCCCCCAGAAGTATCCAAAACAAGTTTCGCCTCTTTTCTATTCGTGATATCTGAGACTTTCACATAAAAATCGGTAGGGACGCCAGGAGGCAATTTACCACTGGCCACTAAAAAATCATCTTTTTGTATATGCGCTTCCAATAACGTTAATACCTGTTGCCATTCCTCATTTTTTACGTTAGGGCCTGGTACCCCAAAACGATACTGCAAATTGGTAATGGTATCTGTTACGGAAAGATTGTCACGCGTCCATCCTTCAATGGTAATAACTTTTTGATCTATACTTTCTTGCGATACCAGTTGTTGTAAATGGGCTCCTGTGGGTCCGCCTGCCATATATGTACAAAGCGATTCTCCCCCAAGCATCTTAATGGCACGAGATACGTTGATGCCTCCCCCACCAGCGTAATAAGTTGGCGAAGCACAGCGTAACTTCGTATTGGGCTTAATACCTGCGACAGTGGTGTCTTTATCGACCACTGGATTCATCGTTAGTGTTATGATTTTCTTCATTTCCTTTTCAATAGGATTTTTCGGCAATCGGTGGCTTTTTTTTTGATACCAAACAACTTTCGGCCATGTTAATATTTCCAATGCCCTTTAGTAATGCATCTGGATTAAATGAAATACTGTCAATTCCCAGTTCAACCAAAAATGCAGCATATTCAGGGAAATCACTGGGTGCTTGTCCGCACAACCCAATTTTGGTATTGGTTTTATGGGCAGACTTAATGGCCATAGCTATCATTTGCTTAGCAGCTTCATCATTTTCATCAAATAATTTACCCATGATTTCGGAGTCACGATCTACGCCCAGCGTTAATTGGGTCAAATCATTCGAGCCAATGGAAAAACCATCAAAAATCGCTGCAAACTTTTCAGCCAAAATCACATTGCTCGGTATCTCTACCATGGTATAAACCTCAAGTCCGTTAACACCTCTTTTCAATCCATTTTTTTCCATGATAGCCAATACTTGCTTACCTTCCTCTACCGTTCTACAAAATGGCACCATTATCTTGAGATTATTAAGTCCCATTTCTTCTCGAACTTTTTTTATCGCAGCACATTCCAATGCGAACCCTTTTTTATACAATTCGCTGTAATACCTTGATGCACCCCTAAAACCAAGCATTGGATTTTCCTCATGGGGCTCAAAATCCTTACCCCCTATTAAATTAGCATATTCATTGGTCTTAAAATCACTCAATCGAACTATAACTTCTTTTGGATAAAATGCAGCTGCGATTGTTGCAATACCTTCTGCAAGTTTATCCTCGAAATATTCTTTCTTATCCTTATACATGCTAGTAAGTTCAGCTATCTTTTTCTTGACAATAGGATCCTTTAGCTTATCATAAGTTACCAATGCCATTGGGTGTACTTTTACCATATGGGTTATGATAAATTCCATACGCAATAATCCAACGCCATCATTGGGATAGAAGGATAATTGAAAGGCACGCTCGGGATCTGCCAAAATCATTTTAGCCTCGGTTTTGGGCATTTTAATGTTGCTAACATCTATTTCTTGGGTTTCAAAAGGTAATTTACCTTCGTATACATAACCCTTTTTCCCCTGGGCACAGGATAGGGTTATGACCAAGCCCTCTGCAATCCCAGATGTGGCATTACCACAACCTACGATTGCAGGTACACCCAATTCCCTAGCAACTATGGCCGCATGGCTTGTTCTACCACCCTTATTTGTTATTATGCCCCCGATCTGCTTTAATAGCGGGTCCCAATCCGGGGTTATATTGTCTGTGACAATAATGCTGTCATTATTTAAATCTACTGCATCCTTTGGAGACTTTAACAAACGCGCATTACCCACCATTATTTTGGATCCTACAGCGTTGCCTTCTGCTAACAATTTTCCCTTTTCAAGGAGCGTATATTCAACAATAAAGTTTTTATTCCCAGCGTAGTGAACCGTTTCGGGACGAGCTTGGATAATAAACAGTTCATTGGTAACTCCATCTTTAGCCCATTCTATATCCATGGCTTTTTCATAGTGCTCTTCAATTAAAAAGGCCCAATTACCCAATTTTATCACTTCCTTATCAGATAGTACAAATTGTTGTTGTTTAGCAAAGGGTGTATCAATATTCATTGTAGGTTTCCCACTTTTGGAATCCCCATAAATCATGGTCAGTTTTTTATCCCCCAACTTTTTTTGGATAATCGGATTTTTACCTATTTGAAGGGTAGGTTTAAAAACATAAAACTCATCTGGATTTACAACACCTTGAACTATATTTTCCCCTAATCCCCAGACTCCGGATAACAACATAACATTCTCAAAACCCGATTCTGGCTCAATGGTGAAACCAACTCCAGAACAACCTTTATCAGCTCGTACCATTAACTGCACCCCCACTGATAAGGCAATATCATGGTGTTGAAATCCCTTATCTTCACGATATTTAATAGCTCTATTAGTATATAAGGATGCAAAACATTTTTTTACGGCATTCAACAAAGGTGCTTCGCCTTTTATATTTAAAAAAGTATCGTGCTGTCCTGCAAAACTAGCATCAGGCAAATCCTCTGCAGTGGCACTACTCCGCACTGCAACTGATGATAAATCATTTACTGATAGGTTTTTATAAGCATTGATAATCTCTTTGGAAAAGTCTGATGAAAATTCACCATTTAAAATGAGTTTTCTTGCCTTCTCCCCTATGCTCTCCAAGTTCGAAAAATGAGCACGGTCAAGTTGGTCCATTAAATTTTTTAACGGTTTCTGTATCCTGTTTTCATTAAGATAATCCCAAAAAGCGTTAGAAGTAGTTGCAAAACCATTGGGCACATTCACGCCCTTTGAAGTCAGATTGTTATACATTTCACCAAGTGAAGCATTCTTACCTCCTACTAACGATATATCATCGAGGTTTATCTCATTGAATATTTTAACGCGTGATGTTATTATCGAAGACCTACCCATTGTTCATTATTTAAGATTAAATATAGCTTCATCCATCAGCAAGCCAAATGATATTGGTCATTGGCTTAAAACTGCCTTGTTCATACTTTTATCCAATAATTATTAGAAATGAAAGGATCTTTAAACTTGGGGAAAGTATCTGGTATAAAAATCAAGGTACATTGGACATTTTTATTTATAATTGTTTGGGTTGCATTTGTTGAAATAAATAACGGAGGCGACTTACAATCGGTGTTATTTAATATTGCCCTTATTTTGGTGGTTTTCTTATGTGTGGTTCTACATGAACTGGGCCATGCACTAACAGCCAAGCATTTTGGGGTAAAAACAAAAAAGATAACCCTACTCCCTATTGGTGGAATCGCAAGTCTCGAAAAAATACCCGAAGAACCAAAGCAAGAGCTATTAGTGGCGATTGCAGGTCCATTGGTAAATGTTGTTATAGCTTTAGCCTTATATTTTATCGTTCCTGTGCAACAGTTTTTGGGCGATAATTTTACGAATATCATAGAAAATTTAAATGCACTTACCTTAGCAAATTTTCTTTTTTACCTTTTCACTGTCAATGTAGTACTCGTCATTTTTAATCTTATCCCGGCTTTTCCAATGGATGGTGGACGGGTATTAAGAGCCTTATTGGCAATGAGTTTGGGGCGGGTGAAGGCTACCCAAATAGCTGCAGGCATAGGACAATCAATCGCCATTGTTTTTCTATTACTCGGCATGCTTTATAACCCATTTCTAGTCTTGATAGCATTATTTGTTTTTGTAGGTGCCTACGGCGAGAATAAAATGGTGCAACAATTGGAACTATTAAAAGGGCATACGGTAAGTGAAGCGATGCTAACTAAAATTACCCTATTAAAACCCGATGATACAATGGCAAAAGTAAAAGACTTGATCCTTTCGGGTACTGAAAAAGACTTTATCGTTGAGCAGGATGGTAAACCTTTGGGTATTCTTATGAACGCGGATATCATCAAGAATTCGAATAAACCAAATTTGCGGGTAAGTGAAATTATGAAAACCTCATTCAAGGAGATTTTAAGTAACGATAAACTAAGGAATGTTTTAAGCTTGGTTGAACTACACAAGGGTTACTTTTTCCCTGTTATGGATACCAACAAAAAGCTCGTTGGCGCCATTGATATGACGAATATCAATGAGTTTATCTTGTTTCAATCCAAATTGGATTATTGAATTCCATATTAAAAAACCAAAATATTTTGATAAGTGATTTAGATCATTTCATTTGTACATTCCCTAAGATATTTTTGCAACAATATTAATCCTAAAAAAAATATCATGGCAGTATTAAAAGTTATTGAAATATTAGGGAATTCAACGGTCAGTTTTGAAGATGCTGTACAAAAAGTTGTGAGTGAAGTTTCCAAAACGGTAAAAGATATTAAATCTGTTTATGTTCAAGACATGCAGGTAACAGTTAAAGACAACAAAATTTCGGAATACCGGGTTAACACTAAGGTTAGTTTTGGGGTTTTGGATGAATAATTTTCTATTCTTTGGTTTGGTCAGGTAAGGTGCTGTTAAAAGTAAAATAATGCTTTTCTCGGCACCTTATCTTTTTCACTCTCATTCACGTTTGTTCAAGCAATAACTTTTTATCTGGGCATACAAATGTTAAAAACCACTGGATTGATATGCATCATTGTATAACAATTCTTTAACGATCATCTTTGGATAATCAATAAAAATAGTAATCATGACACAGATAGGAATATTTGAAAAAAACGTTGAGGAGTATGAAAAATGGTATGAGGATTATTCCGAAGTATACCAATCCGAGCTTGCAGCGATAAAAGAGCAATTGCTTAAATTGCCAGAAAACATAAGAGGCATTGAGGTGGGCTTGGGCACTGGAAGATTTGCCCAACCTTTGGGCATAAAAGAAGGTGTGGAACCCTCCGAAGCTATGGCCGAAAAAGCCATGAAAAGAGGAATTGAGATAATTGATGCCGTTGCCGAAAAACTACCTTACGGAGATTTACAATTCGATTTTGTACTTTTTGTAACCATTTGTCATTTGGATAGCATAAAAAATGCGCTAGCTGAAGCCCATAGAGTATTAAAACCCAAGGGATCTATTCTCATAGGATTCTTGGATAAAGAACAAAGTGTTGCCAAACAATATCTCGAAAAGAGACATCGAAGCACTTTCTTTGCAAACGCCAATTTTTACACCGTAGATCGCATAAAATCCTTACTTAAAGAATCAAGATTTAAAGATTTGGAATTCAATCAAACTCTTTTTGATGATTTGGATAAGATCAAAAAAATACAAATGCCAAAACAAGGTTTTGGTGAAGGATCCTTCGTTGTGGTGAAAGCAACCAAAAAATGAATATTACATACCTACCCCATACTGCGGATATTCGAATGAAAATTGAGAGTTCCACTGTGGAGCAACTTTTTATCGCAGGAATGATTGGGATGGGCAACATTCTAAAGGAAGGTTTTTGCGATAAAGACAATCCGATTGATTGTAAGTCAAAAATTGAAATTCAAGCAATGGACCAAACTTGCTTGCTCATTGATTTTTTATCGGAGATTTTATCCCATTCTTATGCCGAAAAATCAATTTATTGCAAGGTTGAATTCTCGCTATTTACATCCAATAGAATAAAGGCTGATATTTTTGGGTCACATTCTAGTAAACTTGATGAGGAGATAAAGGCGGTGACCTACCATGAGGCGCAAGTACATAAAAATAGGAATCACCAATGGGAGACTTTGGTGGTATTTGATATTTGACCTATGAAAATAAATAAAACAGACATACACAGAATCAATGATTATTTATGGGAGATTCCAAAATCCTTTAATCAAAAGATGCGTGTGCCTGCTCGGGTATTGGCATCAGAACCACTGCTCGATGCCATTATGGAGGATAGGTCTTTGGTTCAACTAGTAAATGTTGCCTCCTTGCCAGGTATTCAAGGAGCATCCCTTGTTATGCCAGATGTTCATGAAGGTTATGGTTTTCCCATTGGTGGGGTCGCTGCTACGTTGTATCCGGATGGGGCCATTTCTCCAGGCGGAATAGGTTATGATATAAATTGTGGTGTTCGATTACTCACTTCACATCAAAACATTGGGGATATTCAGGATAAACTGGAAATAATATCCAAGGAATTGTATGCCCAGATACCATCCGGAATGGGAAAAGGAGGACAAATTAACCTTTCTTCTGAAGAAATGGAAGAAGTTCTCCTTAAGGGTGCTGAGTGGGCAGTAAATCATGGTTATGGGGAAAAAGATGATCTTGCTTTTATAGAAAGTAATGGCAGGCTGGAAAGTGCTGACGCATCAATGGTCTCTGAAATGGCAAAAAAAAGAGGTACAGATCAGCTGGGCACTATAGGTTCGGGAAATCATTTTGTTGAGGTAGATTATGTCGAGGAAATTTATAACGATGAAATTGCAAAAGCCTTTGGACTACATAAAGGACAGGTCGTAGTATTGATACATACGGGCTCTAGGGGGTTAGGACACCAAGTTGCAACTGATTATATTCGTCTGATAATGAACGCAATGCCAAATTATGGCATAGATGTCCCCGACAGGGAGCTTGCCTGTGTACCTTTCAACTCAAAGGAAGGCCAAAACTATTTCAAAGCCATGTGTGCAGCTGCTAATTATGCTTGGTGCAATAGGGAAGTAATCTCATGGGAAGCAAGAACTGCATGGAAAAACATATTTGGCAAGGACGTAGAACCCTTAAAGCTCATGTATGACGTTGCCCATAACATTGCCAAAATCGAGACACATTTTGTAGCGGGTAAAGAATTAAAATTAATTGTGCATCGTAAAGGGGCTACACGGGCTTTTGGACCTGGGTTTGAAGAATTACCACTTAACTATATGGCCATGGGGCAACCCGTTATTATTCCAGGTAGTATGGGTACTTGTTCCTATGTTCTCGCAGGTACACCAAAAAGTGAAGAATTAACTTTTGGTTCGTGCTGTCACGGTGCTGGGCGTAGGTTGTCTAGGACGGCAGCGAAGAAACAAGTAAATGCTCCAGTACTTAAGGAGCAACTCAAGGAAAAGGGAATTTATATTGAAGCTGGCTCATTTAAGGGAATAGCAGAAGAGGCTCCCATTGCGTACAAAGACGTTAACATGGTGGTAGATACGATAAGTGCCTCAGAAATTGCCAAAAAAGTAGTAAAATTAAGGCCTGTGGCAGTAATCAAAGGTTAGGTTGATATATTTTCATTGCTTTCCTCCAATAAGTTAATTGCCTCTTGATCCGAAACCTGATTAAATTCCTCATAGAATTGTCCCACGGCGTGAAAATTAAATGGCGTTTCCAAACATATCACCTCATCTACTTCGGGAACGTTTTCCAATTTACGAACTGTTGATGGTGGGGCCACAGGAATGGCTACCACAATTTTATTGGGATTTTGCATTTTCACCAATTCAATGGTGACCATTATTGTATTTCCAGTCGCAATACCATCATCAATAATAATAACAGTCTTATCCTTAAGATTTTGGGGTTCGTTATTTTTATAATATTGATTGTGTCTTTCCTTTAACTTTTTTCTGAGCCTAGTGGTTTCTTCTTCTATATAAGCCTTGGTTACACCAATAGCATCATTAAGAATCAAATTTTCAAGACTTACAGCACCTATGGCATATTCTTTATTATAGGGATGGCCAATTTTTTTAGTGAGCGCTACATCCAAGGGAGCATTGAGTGCCTTTGCGACAATTGCCCCTAAAGGCAAACCTCCTCTTGGTATAGCTAATACCACTACATTCTGACTCTTGAATCCTAATAGTTCTTCTGCCAATTGTGTGCCCGCATCAATCCTATCTTTAAACATCTTTATTTATTTATCTTGTTGTAACCATTTATTGAACCATGCTGCGGCTATGTCTGCTACTTGCTGCAACTTACCTGGCTCTTCGAAAAGGTGTGAGGCCTCAGGAACAATATCCAGTTTTTTATGACATTTTAGTTCTTGGTAAGCTTTTTCATTAAGTTGTATTACTTGATGGTCCCAACCCCCAACGATCAATAAAGTTGGGGCTGTTACTTTATAGAGTTCCTGCATGGCCAAATCTGGTCTTCCACCTCTAGATACAACTGCCCTTATATCATCTTTATAAAATGCAGCGGCTCTTAGGGCAGAAGCCGCCCCAGTACTCGCCCCAAAATAACCGATAACCAAATCCTTACCCTCTTTTTGGTTTTGTACCCATTGGGTTACATCTATAAGCCGCATGGTGATAAGATCAATGTTAAAGCGATTTTCATAAATCCTATCCTCATCTTCGGTCAGTAAATCAAACAATAATGTGGCAAGGCCCTTTTCATTAAGTACTTTCGCGACATAGTTATTTCTAGAACTGAGTCTACTACTACCACTACCATGCGAGAAAAT
>CBDUKE010000014.1:0-42422 GCA_965367725.1 uncultured Maribacter sp.
ATAACCGATGAAAATAGGGTAATAATGTCGTTTAAGTCCTTTTTTTTTCGGTAAGCGGTTTTGGGTATGGGAAACGTTCATCGAGCATTTTCTGCACTTCATCCGTATTTTTGTCAGTTACCGAAAAATAAGGGGTTTTGAACGTTTTACAACCTAGTAGGATACGCTCTGCTGCGTTTTTATTATATAAAAACGCAAGTCATGAAAACTATCTTAACTTTAATCTTTGTTCTTACAATCGGAGTAACAGCCCAAGCCCAGGATGCTAAGGTTGATGTTAAGGTAGAAACTGTTGAAATGACAATCGTTACTTCTACTACTAACGAGAACACAGTAGCTCGTTTGTACAAGTTCAAAAATTCAAGAGTAAAGAAAGCGTTGTCTTTTACTACAAAAAGAAACAAAGCTAAATTGGCTTAAGAAGATCATACGATTAGAAATTTTCAATTCGCTATTTGTCCCCATTCTGGGTAAACCCCATCAACAATATCAAATATTAAGGTTCCAAAATAATAGGTGATAATAGAGACTATTACTATTCCTATGAGGTTTAAAACAAAACCTGTTTTAGCCATTTGGATGACCGTAATCCTTTTACTGCCAAAAATAATGGCATTTGGTGGTGTTGCTACAGGGAGCATAAAAGCCAATGATCCGGCAATGGTTGCAGGTAACATTAACAATAGTGGATTGGTATCTATACTTACAGCGAGTCCGGCAAGAATAGGTAATAGGGTCTCGACCGTAGCCGTATTAGAGGTGATCTCGGTCAAAAAGGTAATCAAAAAGCAAATACAAATAATGAGAAGTAATGGATGCATGCCACTTAACCATTCCAATTGCTGTCCAAACCATAATGATAATCCAGATTCCTTGAAACCACTTGCCAAGGCGAAACCACCACCAAACAACAATATAATTTCCCATGGAATTTCCTCTGCCGCTTTCCAGTCCATTAGAAAAGTACCCGGCTGTGCTTTTGAAGGAATGATAAAAAGTAGTACGGCAATAAAAATGGCAACAGTACCGTCATTAAAAAATTGGGGTTCATTAAAAATATTGGACCAACCTGGAATCTTGAATGATCCCACCACAATGTCGGCCCTGAAAAACCATAGTAAGGCCAGTGCTACAAATACCACTAACAATATTTTTTCCTCAAAACTTTTTTTGCCCAATTCTTGATATTCGCTCAATATTTCATTTCGACTTAGGCTTTTCCATTTTTTCTTCTTTTTCACAAAAATGAAGTACAAATACCCAAAAAGCACAAAGAATAAAATCAATGACATGGGAAAGGCATAAAAAAACCATGTCGCAAAGGATATTTCAGGGGCATTGGGAAAATAGATATAAAAAATCCGGGCAAACGAAAGATTTGGTGGTGTACCTACCAAGGTGGCAATGCCACCAATTGATGCGCTATAGGCAATACTGAGTAATAGTCCTATCGAGAAGTGGCGTACGAGGGCTTTGCTATTGATTTCTTCAAGCTTCGTAATTATGGATAATAGGATAGGTACCATTAACATTGCTGTGGCAGTGTTTGATATCCACATTGAAAGAAATGCCGTGGCAAACATGAATCCCAATAATATTCTGCCTGGACTGCTCCCGATAATATGAAGGATTTTCAATGCGATTCTTTTGTGCAAGGCCCACTTTTGAATGGCCAGTGCTACCAAGAATCCACCGATAAATAGAAATATAACATGGTTAAAATAGGTTGCGGATACATCCCTGCCGTTCATAATGCCAAGAGCAGGGAAGAGTACGATGGGTAGTAGAGAGGTTATAGCCAATGGTACAATCTCGGTGACCCACCAGATGGCCATGATTATAGCAACGGCAAGTGTATAGGTAAGGGCCGGATTATTGGGATCGAGTTCAACGAAAAGTATCAGGTATAGGGCTATTAGTGGTGCAAGAATGAACAAGGCATATCGTGCTGTTTTACCAGGGTTTTCACTTATATATTTTCTTCCGGTTGGCATTGGATCCTGTTATTTGGTTTTGCCCTTTTCTTTCTGAATGATACATTTTGAAAACGGAGGATTCTTTAGCGTCTGAATTTCTATTCATAGTTGCCAAAATGCACATATAGAAATTCCATAGAAGAAACCGTGTTTTAAAATTACCCATAAAATGTAAAATAGCCGTAAAAAAACTGGATTCTTAATCTTGCCAAAATCAAGATAATTCAAAAACACATAGAAAAAAGGCAATTGATTACCGATAAAATACAGATACAATCGGTGAGTTGAAATGCATGTCAAAATATTTCATCGAACATTTTCTGCACTTTATCCAAACTATTCCCAATAACCGAAAAATAAGGGGTTTTCAGCGATTTTCAACCCGTACCTGCTTACATCTGGGGTTATCTTTATATAACAAGACCCCAAGTCATGAAAGCTATTTTAACCATATTATTTATTCTTTTTTTCTGTTTAACCGCGTTCGCGCAAAACACCAATACCAATGATACAGTGGAGCCTATTAAAATGGGTATTGTTTTGGATAGTGGGGTTAGCACTACTAACGATACTAAAGAAGTTAAGATTGATACGGAAAAAAGCGTTGCGCGTTTATACAAATTCAAAAACTCGCGTGTAAAGAAAGCTTTAGCATTCACAACAAAAAAAGACAAACCTAAATTAGCTTAATAGTATAGTAAATCAACGCTTCCCCCAAGCGTTCTCTAAAACCTACTTATTATGATACTTTTTATTCTATTGATTCCCGTTGCTTTGTTCATTGTTAATGGTATTGTTTTTCCAAAAACAAAAGGCTTTTTACAGCCCATTAAAGTACCAAGAGGAAATAAAGCTTTTAAATAAAAAATAGAACTCCCTTTCTCGATAGAGTAAGGGAGTTTATATATGCAACGTTTCGGGATGTTACTCTTTGATTCCCGGTTGTAATATCTTATAATTCAATTTTTTCTTTTCGGTATCGACCATATCCTTTACCTCCTTTAATAGGGCCTTGGCATCATAGATGATTCCGTCTTTTATAGTGTACTTTACACCACCAACACGAACAACTTCATTGTCTTCAGTCAATTTAACGGCACCAGTACCATATAATACTTTCAAGTTTTTAAGTGGATTTTCCTCAACCACTACAAAATCAGCAAATTTACCAACCGTTACACTTCCTATCTTATCTCCCATACCCAAGGCTTCAGCACCGTTCAAGGTGGCAGAGCGAATAATTTCCAAAGGATGGAAACCTGCCTCACGCAACAATTCCAATTCACGCACATAGGCAAAGCCATACAATTGAAAAATAAAACCTGAATCGGAACCAGTAGTAACCCGACCACCCCGGTTTTTATATTCATTTACAAAGGTCATCCAAAGTCTATAGTTCTCTTTCCAGGCCACCTCTTGCTCTGTGCCCCAATCATGCCAATACGAACCGTGTGATATTTTACTGGGTTGGTAGAAATCCCATAACGATGGTAGCGTATAATCTTCATGCCATTCGGCACGTCTGGCACGTTGTAAATCACGACTTGCTTCATAGATATTGAATGTAGGATCAAGTGTAAAATCTAACCCTAGAAGCTCATCCATTACCGCATTCCAATGCTCGGAATAGGGTTTTGCAGCCTGTTTCCATAAGCGGCCTGCCTCTTCAAATCTATGCTGTTCATTATTGTAGTTATAATCCAGCGGATAGTCTTGAACAGTTCTATCTTCAAATAATGCTTCGGGTAAACCATACCAATGCTCCATCGTTGTCAATCCAGCACGGGCCGAATGGAGTACGTTCCATCTTGCAACATTCAACTGTGCGTGATGGCAAGATGAATGTAAGCCTAATTTTTTATTTTCATCCAACGCAGCTGACATGATTGCAGGTGGTGCACCAAGGAATTTAATACCATCGGCTCCTTTCTTGGCATTTTCCCTAACCCATGCTCGAGCCAATTCTGGCGTACTAAGCGGTTTGTCACTTCCTGTTCCAAAAAAAGTATGGGTGATGATTCGTGGCGCTACTATTTCGTGCTTATCCCCTTTTTTCCTTAAATCCAAAGTCCATTCAACACCAGGTCCCCCAACTTCCCTAACCGTGGTAACACCATGCGCCATCCATAATTTAAAGACATACTCAGGACTTGCACCTTGAGCTTTCCCACCAATATGTACGTGCATATCAACGAACCCGGGCAATAAATACATTCCTGTACAATCCAACTCCTTGCCACCCGGTTTTAATTGTGGCCTACTGGAATCTTTGATGGCCACCCCAGGATAACCAACAACTTCTATTTTCTTAATAATATTGTTCTCAACTACAATGTCTATTGGACCTTGTGGTGGAGCTCCATTACCATTGATGAGCATTACCCCACGAATAATCAGTTGGGAGTGAGGACCATCGCCTGAAGCACTTTGTGCCACACAGTTTAAGCTCCAAAAGAGAATAGCAGCTAATAGAATGTTTATTTTTTTCATTTATTGTCTTTTAGTTGTAGTTCAAGTTGGATTGATCAATCCCTAGAAGGCACACTGATTTTATCACCTAAAAACAAGGCATTTAAAAACAGACGGTTTGTACCGTACCATGAACCCCTAAAATTAGGATTGTCCGCAAATAATATTACCCTGCCACTACCAACTTTACTTACGATGAGCGAAGCTGATGGTTTCAAGTTTTCTTCCATATTCTTCTTGGTAATGAATCCGTCTATATGGGGATTTGAGGAATACTTACCAACTGTGGCGTATTCATTTTTACTTGGTGCCAGCCATACCGTATTGTTTTTATAAACCGGAATAGCGTTGTCGTGATATCCAAAGGCTAGGGGATGGGTAGTGTCAATGTCCACCTTAAGAATTACTCCACCAATACTTTCCTTGCCCAGATTTTCACGTGCATCTACAAAAGGTTTACGAACGGTCGCAGCAGTTGTGTCTTTTTCAGGTTTGGTCAATTTTTCTTTTACCAATTTCTTGTCTATGGCCCATTTTGAAGCCGTACCAATGGTAATCAATGTATTTCCCTTACTAACCCAAGCTTTGATTTTCGCCAACTGTTTTTCAGTGAAACTATAGCGACCTGAGACCATTACCAAGGTTTTGTATTTGTCCAAATTTGCCTTATTGAAATTTCGCATGGGTATTTTGGTAATGGGCATGTGCACACGGGTATCCAATAAATGCCAAACTTCACCTGCTTCGTATGAACGTACGCCATCACCAATAAGTAGTGCTGCTTTTGGTTTTTTCAAAGCTGACACATAGCTACTTCCCAGATCTATTCCTTTTAAATTATATCCAGAATTGACGGCAAACATGGGAACTTGGTATTTGTTCTGGGCCTTTTGAACCAGTTGATATACGGCATTGGCATCTTTCTTTTGTAGACTTACAGGAATGACCAAAGCACCATAATTGAATGATTTGGAATCTGACCCCACTTTGGATGTAAATGGTTTAAATGAAGATGAAACTGTCAGCCCATTCTCCTGGAGGAAATGTAGTGCAGCAGGAGCATTATAATCATCCCAATCAATGATGTAGGCATAGTTTGACTTTTGTACGGGAGAAACACGGACCAAATTATCAGTAGTTGTGATTTTGTCCTCCATGTTCACTGACGTCACAGCACGATATTTCATATTATAAAAATTACCTAAAGACCATGCAGAGGCATCATAATAAACGCTATCGCGAAATTTTGAATAGGTCTCGAACATCGTTTGCACCATTCTGTATTGTGGTTGTTTTGTTGGCACAACGAATTTATTGCCCGACTTATATACATCTATTTTATGTAATAACAGTTTATCTATAAAAGCCTTGTTTCGATTTTGGTCATACGAATCCCCAAAAGTGTAACCTTTGACCTTACTCTTGGTAGCTATGGAAATTGCACTTTTAAAGAAATCTTGTTGGTATTTTCGCATATATTCCTTGTTCTTGACAGCGGTTTTTACCGTAGTAATACTAGAGGTATATTGATTGCGAATTGTGAAAGGAAATTTAATCTCGCCAAAGGCAGTTGTCTGTTTATGTCCCCTGGAACTTGCCTGTTCAAACAATAATCCCAACCCACCTTGCAAATCAGGGTAGGAAGACCCATAACCAGGATATGTACCGTCAAAAACCTCTTTGGTAAAATAAAAACTGCCAATGCTATCAAGCGCTTTGGCAAATTGTGCCCCGAACATATCGTTGAGGTCTTCATAATTTTCCTTAGGCATTATCGGGTCAAGTGAACCATTGTCTTTCATTGGTTCAAAAAAATAGGAACTTTGTGAGCCCATTTCATGAAAATCGGTCACCACATTGGGGTACCATTCATGATACCAGGCTAATTTTCCCCTACTTTCAGGATTTATCCCCAAAAGCCAATCACGGTTAAGGTCAAACCAATAATGATTCGTACGCCCACCTGGCCAATATTCGTTATGCTCTGCATCTTGGGGGTCTGCCACAAGTGGATTTCCCTGATACGTATTTGCATATTGGGTGTGGCGATCGCGGCCATCTGGATTGATTGTTGGATCTACAAAAAGCACAGCATTTTTCAAGTATCCCAGAATTTCTGGATTGTTGGAGGCTGCAAAGGTATAGGCAGTTAACAGAGCTGCTTCCGAGCTCGAAGGCTCATTACCATGCACATTATAGGCCAGATTAATGAAAATGGGAACATCACCATAGTTTGAGGCATTGCCATTGGGATCTGTAAATGCCAAATGCTGCTGTTTCAGACTTTCAAGATTAGTTAGATTTTCTGGACTTGTAATGGTAAGTATTACCAATTTTCGACCTTCATGGGTCTTTCCATAGTAATGAATGGAGGCCCTGTCTGATACTTCGGCAAGTTTTTCCAAATAGGAAACAATTAAATCGTGCCGTGTATGGTGTTCGCCAATAGCATACCCTAAAAACTGTTCCGGTGAAGGAATATCACTATTAAAAGGATGGAATTTTTTAAAAAAATAGTCTTGGCCGTAAAGTGTTGAACCACAAAACAGCACCAAAAGGAGTAATCTTTTATACATGGAAGGTTTTTTTGAATTAGTCGCTTAAATATAGGGAATAATACCAGAACTTTGAACCTTCGATGAACGTTATTTAGGCTTGAACCAAGATAAAAACCAGTAGCTAAGCTACAGAATGAAACTGTTGTCCCACCTCTGTGAATTTTACAATATAATTGGTGCCTTTTTTAGTGGAATCTTTGCTTATTGTTCCTTTTAACTGTCGGGCAAGATTGTGGATTAATTTCAAACCGAGCGATTTGATTGTTTTATGGTCAATTGAATCTGGGAAGCCAACCCCATCATCCCCAATATATAAAACATAATCATGGTTCTTCTCCTGTCTTATAGCAATACTGATCTCACCCGCATTATCATCGGTAATACCATATTTCAACGCATTTGTAATGGCTTCATTAATTAAGAGACCTAATGGAATAGCAGTATCAATGCCCAATTTTATATCAGGAATATCTATATTGAGTTTTATTTTGTTTTCTGCCCCTTTTAAAGAGCGGATAAGGAATTCGCTCAATTCCTGTACATAGGATTTGTATTCAATTTTTGAAAGATCATCACGCATGTAGAGCATTTCATGCACCATTGCCATTGAGATTACCCTGTTTTGACTACTCTTGATTAGACTTTTCATTTTCTTATCCTCAATACTTCTGGATTGAAGGCTCAAAAGGCTTGAAACTGTTTGTAGATTGTTTTTTACCCTATGATGGACTTCGCGAAGTAAGGTCTCCTTCTCATTGATTCGCTTTTCTATTTCGTTGCGGGATTTGTAGAGGTTGTGATGGGCCTTTAAGAGGTTTTTCCCCAATACGCCACCTAAAAGATAAACCGAAAAAAGAATACTTAGAAAGCTGAAAAGATTACGTGATGTTTCGGGTACCATGTTGGCTGCAATACTATATTCAGGAAGACTTTCAATATACAACAAGCAAATTATCAGCATATTGATATATAGATATGTTTTACCATAGGACTTGGTAGTGACATAACCCGTGAATACGATTAATGCCAATACAAAAATAAAGGGACTATTGATTCCTCCACTATATAAGGTTATTATTGTAGCACTGACAAGGGCAACTATTGACGTTATATTGTACGTTAAGGTTAAATTCCAATGTGTTTTAAAAAGAAGGGTATTTAATAAATTTATGGCTCCAAATCCAAAAAACACATAAGGCAGTATCTCATTTATTTTTAGAATGTACAAACAAAGAAACCCTAGGATAATGGCAAATATTGAGGAGATATAATTGACCCTCAGCGTTAATTTGACTTTATCTTTTAAGTGATATTCGTCTTTGACGGGCGTTTTCATGGTTAAATGTTTAATGCTCATTAATAGCGAACCAACTCTTGGTTTTGAAGGAAATGCCTTAAAAAAACAAAGTTAATTACGGTAAAGCTAAATATGTTTTACAATTAAATCAACATCAATTCATGAAATATGGTTGTTTTGTTCATTTTTGAAAGCTTTGTTCTTTATATAGGATTGAATTAAAAGTAAAAAAAAATGGCGACCATATGGTCGCCATTTTCAATTTTTGGAATTGAAGTTCCTAGTCTTCTGTCAAAACCCATTCCCCCTTATCTATAAGTGGTTCGGCTTGTTTGAATTTGACTGTTTTACTTTCACCAGACATGATATTCTTAATGGTTACACGTTCGTTGCGTCCTATTTTTGGTCGTTCACGAACAATTGTTTCCGTAATTTGGGGACGTTGCCCTTGGGTTTGTCCTGCAGCCCTATTTTGTGCCGTCAATTCATCGCTATTAGGAATTTCGGCCTTACTTGCCTGTAATTTTTCTTTTGGTCTTCTTATGTTACCTGCGTTCTGAATCTCATTCGGATTCTCAGTAGGCAATTCCCCCTTGAACAAGAATGAAACCACTTCCTTATTCACTTTATCTATCATACCTTTGAAAAGTTCAAAAGCCTCGAATTTATAGATCAACAAAGGATCTTTTTGTTCGTGGACTGCTAATTGCACCGATTGCTTTAATTCATCCATTTTACGCAAATGGGTTTTCCATGAATCATCGATTATTGCAAGTGTAATATTCTTCTCAAAATCAGTCACCAATTGGGTTCCGTTAGAATCATAAGCATCCTTGAGGTTTGTCACCACATTCAAGGTCTTTATTCCATCTGTAAAAGGAACAACAATGCGCTCAAATTTATTGGAGTTATCCTCATATACCTTTTTAATCACAGGAAAAGCAGTGGCCGCATTGCGCTCTATTTTCTCTCTGTAATGTTCATATGCGGCTTTATAGATTGTATTTGAAATATCCTGAACAGGTAATTTCTCGAACTCTGCTTCGGTAATCGGGGAAGTGATTGAAAAATACTTTATCAATTCAAATTCAAAATTCTTGTAATCTGAGGCAGCTTTGTTAGTATCGGTTATTACCTCACAGGTATCATAAACCATATTGGCAATATCAACTTGCAATCGTTCACCCTGCAGTGCATGACGTCTTCGCTTATAAACAACCTCCCGCTGCGCATTCATTACATCATCATATTCCAACAAACGTTTACGTACGCCAAAGTTATTTTCCTCTACCTTTTTCTGGGCACGTTCTATTGATTTAGTCATCATGGAATGTTGGATTACCTCACCTTCTTCCAAGCCCATTTTATCCATCATCTTGGCTACGCGGTCCGATCCGAATAAGCGCATAAGGTTATCTTCCAATGAAACATAAAATTGTGAACTTCCTGGATCACCTTGACGTCCGGCACGACCTCTTAATTGCCTGTCAACACGTCTTGAATCGTGACGTTCTGTACCAACAATCGCTAAACCGCCTGCTTTTTTCACTTCATCAGACAATTTAATATCGGTACCACGGCCTGCCATGTTAGTTGCAATTGTTACCACACCCGCATAACCAGCTTCAGCAACTACGTCGGCTTCCTTTTTATGCAACTTGGCATTCAAAACGTTGTGTGGTACTTTACGAATGTTCAACATCCGGGACAATAATTCTGAAATCTCTACTGAAGTAGTACCAATAAGCACAGGTCTTCCAGCATGGGAGAGATTCGTTACTTCGTCTATTACGGCATTATATTTTTCGCGTTTTGTTTTGTAAATCAAGTCATTTCTATCATCACGTACAATTGGCCTGTTCGTCGGAATTTCCATTACATCCAACTTATAAATTTCCCAGAATTCACCAGCTTCGGTGATAGCGGTACCGGTCATACCAGCCAGTTTTTGGTACATTCTAAAGTAGTTCTGTAGCGTAACTGTGGCGAAAGTTTGGGTCAATGCTTCAATCTTCACATTTTCCTTAGCTTCGATAGCTTGGTGCAATCCGTCTGAATAACGTCGCCCATCCATAATACGACCAGTTTGTTCATCAACGATCATTACCTTATTGTCCATTACCACATATTCAACATCCTTTTCGAAGAGTGTATATGCTTTTAGTAATTGACTCATGGTATGAATACGCTCACTCTTTATGGTGAAGTCCTTAAAAAGTTCTTCTTTGAGTTCCGCTTCTTTTTCAATTTCAAGATCTTGATTTTCAATCTTGGCTATTTCACCACCAATATCGGGCATCACGAAGAAATCCCTGTTCTTTTCCCCTGAGATATAATCGATACCTTTATCGGTCAATTCAATTTGGTTGTTTTTTTCATCAATAACGAACAGAAGATCCTCATCTACTTTCGGCATCTCCCTATTATTGTCTTGCATGTAGAAATTCTCTGTCTTCTGAAGCAATTGTTTTACGCCTTCTTCACTTAGATATTTGATAAGTGCTTTATTTTTTGGCAAGCCACGATAAACACGAAGTAATAAAAATCCGCCTTCTTTGGTATCACCAGCTGTTATGGCCTTTTTGGCTTCAGCCAAAACTCCGGTCAAGTGTTGTCTTTGTATCTGGACAATATCAGCTACCTTAGGTTTAAGCTCATTGAATTCATGGCGATCGCCTTCTGGTACAGGTCCTGAAATAATCAGTGGTGTACGGGCATCATCGACCAATACAGAATCGACCTCATCGACAATGGCATAATGATGTGGTCTTTGTACCAAATCTTTTGGCGTGTGTGCCATATTATCACGTAGGTAGTCAAAACCAAACTCGTTATTAGTACCATAAGTGATATCTGCATTATATGCAGCTCTACGACCTTTAGAATTAGGCTTGTGATGGTCTATACAATCTACTGATAGCCCATGGAATTCAAAAATAGGTGCCATCCAGGCACTATCCCTTTTCGCAAGATAATCGTTAACGGTCACCAAGTGTGCACCATGGCCTGAAAGGGCATTTAGATACATGGGAAGGGTAGCAACCAATGTTTTACCTTCACCAGTCTGCATCTCAGCAATTTTTCCCTGATGTAATGCGATGCCACCAATCAACTGCACATCGTAATGCACCATATCCCAAGTTACTTCCTTACCGGCAGCATCCCATGAATTTTGCCAAATGGCCTTGTCGCCATCCAAAGAAACATATTCTTTATCGCCGGATAGTTTTCTGTCGAATTCTGTAGCTGTAACTATAAGTGTTTCGTTGGCAACGAATCTTTTGGCAGTTTCTTTAACTACGGCAAAAGCTTCCGGTAGAATATCATTCAATGTATCTTCCGAAATTTTATAAGCTTCTTCTTTTAGCTTATCAATCTCAGCATAAATATCCTCATTCTTGTCAATATCAGTAGAGGCATGCACCTGCTCAGTTAATTCTGCAATCTTATCATTTAAATCTTGGCAGTCAGCTTTTATCCTTGCCTTGAATTCTAATGTTTTAGCACGAATTTCGTCTATGGTCAATCCTTCCATAGCCGTTTCAAATGATTTTATTTTATCGAGGATTGGCTGTAACTCCTTTACATCTTTCTTTGATTTGTCTCCGACAAACGCCTTTAGCACGGAATTTAAAAAACTCATATTTTCTAGTATTATATTGAAAGTTGCACGAACATGGTTCGTTGAACTTTTTTGGACTTTTTGATATTAATGGATAATTCTTGGATAGAGCAAAAGGTATTCCAGCTTGTGAAATCTTGGAAAAAGACCTATTTAACTGCCAAATTTACCGAGAACTTGTCCTTGGTTCTTCTTTTCACTGCAAAGTTAACATTTTGAATGCTATTTTCTTCTATTTTCTTATTGCAGCTGTGGTAAATAAATCATAAAAAAAAGTCTCCGCAAAGGAGACTTCTTTTATTATGCTTGAATAAGCTTATTAATATTCATCCTCATTCCAGAGGTAATCGTCTTCTGTTGGGTAATCTGGCCAAATCTCTTCGATAGACTCGTAAATTTCACCGCCCTCTTCTTCCATAGACTGTAAATTTTCCACAACCTCTAAAGGGGCTCCGGTTCTAATGGAATAGTCGATTAATTCGTCTTTGGTAGCTGGCCAAGGTGCATCACTTAAATAAGATGCTAGTTCTAATGTCCAATACATGGTTGTAAAATGATTTTATAATTTTTGCAAAAGTAATTTTAATCCTGACATAGCCAAGGTATTTTTCTATTATTTCTGCTTTAATAGTTTGATAACGAAGAAAATCAGGATTTATTAGCCCTTTTTCTCGGGAATCCATTTGATTTCATCCGCTTTCAGATCCTTAGACAATTTTCGTGCCAAGACAAAGAGATAGTCTGAAAGCCGGTTTATGTAAGACAATACATTTTCTTCAAAAGGTTCCTTTTCGAAAAGTTGGGTAGTCATTCGTTCTGCCCTACGGCATACCGTACGGGCAATATGACAGTATGACACGGTTGTGTGCCCCCCTGGTAGTATAAAATGGGTCATGGGTGGCAAAGATTGGTTCATTGCATCCATTTCCTTTTCCAATAATTCTATATCAGAAGCATTGATTTTCGGAATATTCAGACGTTCTTTCCCGCTCTTTAAAATGGCTTTTTCCGGATCTGTAGCCAATATAGCACCAAGTGTAAAGAGTTTATCTTGAATTGTAGCTAGTAATTTTTTAGAGTGAGAATCAATCCCTTGGTCACGAATAAGACCCAACCACGCATTCAATTCGTCAATAGTACCATAACTATCGATTCTAATGTGATGTTTTGAAACTCGAGTACCTCCGAAAAGGGCAGTCGTACCCTTATCCCCAGTTTTGGTATAAATTTTCATGTAATTTTTTGTTGTTCTTGGAGTTAATTCTCTTTCTTTTTCCTGTCTTCACGATTGTAACCCTCCATAAATTTTTTTGATCTTCTTCTTTTGGATTTGTTCCTATTGTAAATCGTGATAAAAAGATATATTACAAAAAGTACACCCAGAACTGTATAAATTGGATACTCCATAATATTAGACTTAATAATTAAAGTTACGGGTTTATAATCTAATCTTAAAATGTTCTTTTACCTGTTCTTTTCTGAAAAATAATATACCGCAATGGTACATATCTACAGAAACGGTCACCTTTTCATTACCTTTCATTTGCTCCCAAATATCGGTATTTTCTTTGTTTTCGTGCATGTTTTTGACCAATAACATTGTGTTGTTGTGGAACAAATGATCTTCTATTAAACCATGGAATAGCTCAGTATTTGGCCAATCCATATAGATGATATCACAGGGATGATTGTCTAATTCAATCAATGGAAAGGCATTTTTGACTTGACTTTGGATATATATATCCTTTGAGGTGATGTGTATGTTATTTGCTTTAAAATAGGCGATGCTTTTAAGCAGGATTCGAATAGTTTTGTGCCCTTTGAATTTAGACTTTTTATATAAGCATTTTGTAATAAAATCATAAATGAAAGGGGAGTGAACCCCATGTTGGTTGGTTGATGTGAAAATGAATTTCAGATAGGCAACGAATCGGTAAAACATGAGGTAACTGGTTTTATTCCTCGAACAATGCTGAAAGCTCAAACCAACGCTCGGTTTTTGCTTCAATGGCATTCAATACTTCCTTAAGCTCAATAGACAAATCAGCTATAACATCTCCCGAAAGATTACCAGCTGTGAATTTCAGCTGTATTTTTCCTTTCTTTTCCTCTAATTTTTGGATTTCCTTTTCCAGTGATTTATATTCTTTTTGTTCCAAATAAGAAAGTTTGACACTTTTATCTTCCGTTTTCCAGGAATTCTTGGTTGAATTATTTTCTTGGGCTTTACTTTTAGCAGCTCTGTTTTCAATCACGGCGCTATCTTCATAGGCCCTATAATCGGAATAATTGCCCGGGAAATCCTCAATAACGGCATCGCCTCTAAAAACGAATAGGTGGTCAACAATCTTATCCATAAAATAACGGTCGTGTGATACCACCAAGAGACAACCCGGAAAATCCAACAAAAAATTCTCCAAGACATTTAAAGTAACAATATCGAGGTCATTGGTAGGCTCATCCAAAATCAAGAAATTAGGGTTTTGAATTAAAACCGTACATAAATATAACCGTTTGCGTTCACCGCCACTCAATTTCTCGACAAAATCATATTGTTTTTTTCTGTCGAATAGAAAGCGCTCCAACAATTGTTGGGCAGAAATCTGTTTTCCTTTTTTTAAGGGAATATAGTCCCCGAATTCGCGAATTACGTCAATAACCTTTTGGCCTTTTTTAATGGATATTCCTTCTTGGGTATAGTAGCCAAACTTTATGGTGTCACCCACGATAACTTTGCCCGAATCTGGCTGATCCATGCCTGAAAGAATATTCAAAAAGGTGGATTTACCCGTACCATTTTTGCCTATTATCCCTACCCGTTCGCCTTTGGTAAAGGTGTATTCAAACTGATCAAGAATAGGTTTGTCGGGATAAGATTTTGATATTTTATGTAGCTCGAGGATTTTGCTCCCAACGCGTTCCATATTAATTTCCAATTGAACCTTATGTTCTTTTCTTCGCTGGTGTGCCTTCTCTTTAATGTCCTTGAAATCATCAATTCTTGACTTGGACTTTGTTGTCCTGGCTTTGGGTTGTCGTCGCATCCAGGTCAACTCTTTCTGAAATAGTAGCTTGGATTTATGCTGTTCAATAGCTTCCTGCTCAATCCTGGCATCTTTTTTCTCTAGATAGTACGAATAATTCCCTTTGTATGGGTAAAGTTTACCTCCATCAAGCTCAATGATTTCATTACAGACACGTT
Source organism: uncultured Maribacter sp. (assembly GCA_965367725.1). Taxonomy (GTDB): domain Bacteria; phylum Bacteroidota; class Bacteroidia; order Flavobacteriales; family Flavobacteriaceae; genus Maribacter_A. The sequence continues at coordinate 15,125 of CBDUKE010000014.1, forward strand.
CCAAGAAATAACGGTCATGTGTAACCATGAACAAGGTCAAGTTTTCCTTGGCGAAATACTGCTCTAACCATTCGATCATTTCCAAATCCAAATGATTGGTGGGTTCATCAAGAATCAACAAATCAGGTCTGTTGATGAGAGCATTGGCCAAGGCCAAACGCTTTTTCTGACCACCAGATAGCAATCCTACATTGGCATGAATATCCTCTAATTTAAGTTTAAAGAGAATCTGCTTGTATTGGGTCTCAAAATCCCAAGCATCAAAGCGGTCCATAGCTTCAAAGGCCTTTTGGTAAGCATCTTCATCCTCAGGATTTTCCAAAGCTTTTTCATAGGCTAAAATGATCTTAAGTACCTCATTGTCCGAAGCAAAAATTGTTTCTTCCACTGTTAAATCGGGATTAAGGTCTGGTTCTTGTTCCAAAAAGGAAACGCGGACCCCTTTCCTATAATTTACCAAACCTGAATCTGGAACATCCTTACCGGAAAGAATATTTAAGATGGATGTTTTGCCATCCCCGTTTTTAGCTATCAAAGCAATCTTTTGGTCCTTGTTTACCCCAAAAGAAATATTCTCAAAAAGGACAAGCTCACCGTATGATTTGGCTATGTTTTCAACTGAAAGTAGGTTCATTTGGATGTAGGTGTGATTTGTTTATTGTTAGATTGATAGAGATAAGTGTATCTGGCCCCCAATGCCAATAGCAAAGGAATTATTACTGGTGAGAAAATCTGAACGCTTAAAACCCAAAGTATGGCTACTATTAGTAATAAGAATAGGAGTAGTAGCATGTACCAATTAATTAATTTTGAAAAAGGTTTATTTCGCCAAACCAAAAAAGCAAGATTCAGATTTAAAGGAAAGGCCCATAAAATATTGAAGTTGCTTGCGGTTGCCGTATGATCAGTCAAAAACCAGAGAAAAAAGATGACAACCCCTGCAATTCCGGTGATGAAGAACAGACCAAAATCCAATAGCCTGCTTCTTTTGTTTTTCCTATAGTCGGAATAAGTGATTACAAAAACCAATACCATGAATACCAATGACCAAAAAAGTGGTGTAAGTAAAAAGTTGATTTTATGGTCATTTGGTTCGGGTTTAAATAGAGGAACTTCGTTGGGAGCTAAAGGCGTAGCGTTCAATTTAGAAGTATTCAATTGCTTCATAATATAGAAGGGCAGGAACATATGTTCCTTAGGTGTTGCCAAATCATCAATCACCGCCCCAAGTGCTAGATCAATACCAAAGGCAGACCATGAATTGGTTGGCATGTTTTGACGTATGAGTTCTCGGTGAGTGTATTTTTCTTCAAGGTAGTTTTCATTGAACGCTAATTCATCACCAAAGACCATTGCAAGGACATCCCAGATTTTCGTAGCACAGTTGTTATAAAAGAAGTCGTATTGATAAGCTCTGTTTTCAGGAAGATAGTTGTGCTCCAAAAATTGGAACAATTCATTTCGTTCTCCCTGGGATAGTTGCAATTGCTGCTCGTTCACCCAGCGCTTGTCATATTTGTATTCACGGATAAAATTGGAGAAATGCTGACGGGCCAAGGTATAATCCAACTTGCCCTCCGCAAATTTTCCATAAAAGTTTTTAGTTTTAAAATCAAAAACCCCATAGTTATACACCACATCTATCCCAATCGCTGGGTCTTGTACCCGAAATGCGCTATGCCCAAAAGTGGAATAAAGCTGGTCCCCAGACCCGCAAGTCAATACACTTATTTTTGACAAAGGGGATAATTCAGGAATCTGCGAATACCCAATCGTCGAGAGTGCAAATAAAAGGATGGGAAATAGCTTTTTTAGCCGCATGATTTATTGATAGGAATGATACGTGGCAAATATCTGAATAAAATGTGGGACGAAAACAATTCATGGAAATTTGTCTTATTTTTACATAAACCTCCATCCATGAAGCGTCATATTCCCAACCTGATTACCTTAATGAATTTGTTTTGCGGTAGTGTCGCTGTCGTATTCGCAGTCTTGAACCAGTTGGAGCTGGCCGCATTTTTCGTTTTCCTGGGAATTATTTTCGATTTTTTTGACGGTTTGGCCGCTCGCGTACTCAATGTGAAAAGTGATTTTGGAATACAATTGGATTCTTTGGCCGACATGGTCACCAGCGGACTCGTTCCTGGTATTGTAATGTTTCAGTTATTAGGAATGTCTATGAGTGGCGGATGGAATGTGGACATATCTTCACAAGCTGCCAATGACACCTTTTGGGTGGGACTAAAAGTTGCTCCATTACCCTTTCTAGGTTTCTTGATTACCTTGGCCTCGGCATACCGTTTGGCAAAATTCAATATAGATGAAAACCAAGTCAGTTCCTTTATGGGATTGCCAACTCCAGCAAATGCGATACTGATTCTGTCTTTGCCTTTAATTCTATTATATCACAGTAATGATTTTTTGAATGGTATTATTTTGAATCAGTGGTTTTTGATTGGAGTTACGCTCTTTAGCGCCTATTTGTTGAATTCCAAGATAGAATTGTTCGCATTGAAATTCGAGAATTGGAATTTTAAAGATAATTCACAACGCTATATTTTTATAATTGTAAGTTTGGTTCTCCTTATGACCATGAAATTCCTGGCCATTCCTGCCATTATTTCTTTTTATATTTTGAGTTCTTTGGTGGGAAATATGGGGAATAAAAACTAGGCTATTTTAAAAGTCCAGCTTCTTTTTACGAAGTTCAAAATTCTGTCCCAAATATACTTTGCGTACTATTTCATCAGCCGCAAGGTCTTCAGGAATACCTGATTTTAAAATCCCTCCTTCGAACATTAAATAAGAACGCTCAGTAATTGCCAAGGTTTCCTGTACGTTGTGGTCAGTAATTAGAATACCAATATTCTTGTCCTTCAAATGGGCTACAATCCGCTGAATATCCTCAACCGCCACTGGGTCTACCCCTGCAAAAGGTTCATCCAATAGAATGAATTTTGGATCTGTAGCGAGGGCGCGGGCAATTTCAGTTCTTCGTCTTTCACCGCCAGAAAGTAGGTCGCCCCTATTTTTTCGAATATGGCCAAGTCCAAATTCCTCAATGAGCGATTCCATTTTTAGGTGTTGCTCCTTTTTGCTCAAATTGGTCAATTGCAATACACTTAATATATTTTTTTCGATACTTAATTTTCGGAAAACAGAAGCTTCTTGGGCCAGATAACCAATCCCATTTTGGGCACGTTTATACATGGGAAATTTGGTGATCTCTGTACCATCGAGAAATATTTTTCCTGAATTGGGTTTTATCAACCCAACAATCATATAAAAACAGGTTGTCTTCCCAGCCCCATTTGGGCCAAGTAATCCAACGATTTCGCCTTGGTTTACTTCCAATGAAATACCTTTCACCACTTGGCGCCCTCGATAGGCCTTCATTATATTTTCTGCTCTAAGCTTCATTCTTGGGTCAGTATATTATCCAAAATTAAATTCCTCAAATCTAAATCTAAAAAATGGGCAATGGATTCTTATTCACGGTTTTTTAACCTTTTTAAGTTTTGAAGCCAGTTTAGCCTCTTTCTTGGCTTCACGTTTCAATACCATTTTAGAAATGTAAATACTTATTTGATATAAAAACAATACTGGTACAGCAACGATTATTTGACTAGCAACATCCGGAGGGGTGATAACTGCAGACAAAATCAGGACAATGACCATGGCAATTTTCCGATATTTCTTCATGATTTCAGGTGTGATCAATCCTACTTTGGTCAAGAAGTAAATAATGATCGGAAGTTCAAATAATATCCCACACGCAATAACCGCCGAACGTACCGTGGCTACATAGGAAGCCAAATCAAACTCATTGGTGACTTCTGCACTTACTTGGTAGGTACCCAAAAAGTTGATTGATAATGGTGCGACGACATAATAACCGAATAGAACACCCAAAAAGAAAAGGAAAGATGCTATTAAGATAAAACCCCTGGAATTTTTTCGTTCCTTTTCATATAGGCCGGGGCTAATAAATTTCCAAACTTCATAAAGCACATAGGGAAAACCTACAATAAACCCAGCCCAAATCGAGGTCCAAATATGTGCGGAAAACTGGCCCGCCATCAATCGACTTTGAATAGTAAAAGGCAATTTGTCGGCACAGAACGCAGAATCAAACCCGAGGTAAGTGGCAGCTTTACAGAAAAACCTGTACGTCGGAAAATCCATTTGTTTTGGACCAAAGAGTATGGTGTCGAAAATGAACTCCCTCATTGTAAAAGCTATACAGCCAATAATAACAATGGCAAAAACAGATCGTATTAAATGCCATCTTAATTCTTCAAGATGGTCTAAGAAAGACATTTCGTTATGAGGCTTAGTGTTTTTTTTCTTCGCCATTATAATATACCCTCGTTTATTAAATTATGTAAGTGTACGACTCCTTTGTACTTGCCGTTGCTAACTGCCAAGAGTTGTGAAATACCCTTATCCTGCATTGATTCAAGTGCTACAATCGCAAGCTTGTCCACTTCGATGGTTTTGGGATTGGAAGTCATGATGTCTTTGGCGGTCAATCCATTGATATTTTCGTATTTGTTGAGCATTCTCCGAATATCACCATCGGTAACCACACCAACAATCTTATTATTCTCAATTACAGCAGAAACACCCAACATTTTTTCTGAAATTTCCACGATTACCTTGCGAATATCTGTATCCAAATCAACCTGGGGTTTCATATTGTTTTGTACAATATCATCCACGGTTAGGTAAAGTCGTTTGCCAAGAGCACCTCCTGGATGGTATTTTGCGAAATCCTTACTACTAAAACCTTTTATCTCCAATAAGCAAATAGCCAGAGCATCCCCCATGACCAATTGGGCACTTGTACTCGTAGTCGGGGCCAGATTATTTGGGCAAGCTTCTTTCTCTACGTAGGTATTCAAAACAAAATCTGCCTGTTGGGCCAAGAAAGATTCAACATTCCCTGTCATTCCTATTAAAACATTGTTACCTCTTTTAATTAAAGGGACCAACATTTTGATCTCTGGAGTACTCCCGCTTTTAGAAATACAGATAACGACATCATCTGCTTGAATCGTGCCCAAATCCCCATGAATGGCATCACCTGCATGCATAAAAATTGCGGGTGTTCCTGTTGAATTCAATGTAGCGACTATTTTTGTTGCTATAATTGCACTTTTACCTATTCCAGTAATTACGACCCTGCCTTTTGAGTTCAAAATACATTCAACGGTTTTGGCGAAATCATCATTAAGTAAGTTGGCCAAATTACCAATGGCCTTACTTTCTATCCCAATGGTTTTTTTAGCTAATTTTAGTATCGCTGCAGAATTGTTCAAGGTATAATTATGTTATAAATTGTAATCCCTAAAGATTGTCTTATATTTAAGTTCACAAAATTACATAAACTTAATTTTATAGAATAGTATAAGTTTCTTAAGGATATTTGGTTACAATTTGTGTGATAAATAAAAACGCCTTAACTTATATTAAATAATACCAGATGGCTCATAGTCATTGAATTAAAAAATTAAATGGTGAAACGCGGAATGGAGCTCAACGACATTGACTTGCACGCATCGTTAAAAAAATATTTTGGTTTTTCCCAATTCAAGGGACTTCAGGAAGATGTAATCAAAAATATTGTTCAAGGAAAGAATACTTTTGTGATCATGCCTACTGGAGGAGGTAAATCTCTTTGCTACCAGCTACCAGCCTTAATGCAAGACGGGACAGCGATAATTGTATCCCCATTGATCGCTTTGATGAAAAATCAGGTCGATGCCATACGTGGCATCTCTTCGGAGCATGGAATTGCCCACGTTTTAAATTCTTCATTAAACAAGACTGAAGTAAAACAGGTTAAGGAGGATATTTCCAATGGAATCACCAAGTTGTTGTATGTGGCCCCGGAATCATTGACCAAGGAAGAATATATTGAATTTCTGAAGTCAGCAGGGGTGTCTTTTGTGGCTGTGGATGAAGCCCATTGTATCTCTGAGTGGGGGCATGACTTTAGACCAGAGTATAGAAATCTCCGAACCATTGTAAGTCGTTTGGGAGAGAACATCCCAATAATAGGTTTAACAGCAACTGCGACCCCTAAAGTACAGGAAGACATCATCAAGAATTTGGGTATTAACGATGCCAAGGTTTTTAAAGCTTCATTTAATAGGGCCAATCTATTTTATGAGGTACGAACCAAGACGGCCAATGTAGACTCGGATATTATTCGCTTTGTAAAGCAGAATTCAGGCAAATCGGGTATTATTTACTGCCTAAGTAGAAAACGGGTCGAAGAACTTGCGCATGTACTTCAGGTAAATGGAGTTAGTGTAGTGCCTTACCATGCGGGCTTTGATGCCAAAACCCGTTCTAAATATCAAGATATGTTTTTGATGGAGGATGTTGATGTTGTTGTCGCAACCATAGCCTTTGGAATGGGTATAGATAAACCCGATGTTCGCTTTGTTATTCATCACGATATACCAAAAAGCATTGAGAGTTATTACCAAGAGACGGGTCGTGCCGGTCGAGATGGTGGGGAAGGACATTGTTTGGCATTCTACTCGTATAAGGATATTGAGAAACTTGAAAAATTCATGCAAGGCAAACCCGTGGCAGAACAAGAAATAGGAAACGCACTCTTACAAGAAGTTGTTGCGTATGCTGAAACCTCAATGTCGCGAAGAAAATTTATGCTGCACTATTTTGGGGAAGAATTTGATGAGGTCAACGGTGATGGTGCAGACATGGACGATAATGCCAGAAACCCAAAAGAAAAGCAAGAGGCAAAGGACGATGTGTTGAAGCTTTTACGTACGGTTAAGGAAACTAGTGAAAAGTTCAAATCAAAAGAAATAGTCAAGACTATAACAGGTCAAGTCAATGCCTTGGTATCCTCCCATAAAGCGAATGAAAAATCGGTATTTGGTATAGGGTCTGATCAGACTGAAAATCATTGGATGGCGCTGATCAGGCAGGTTTTGGTAGCGGGTCTTTTAAAAAAAGAGATAGAATTATACGGAATATTGCAAGTTACCAAAAAAGGAAATAAATTTCTTGAGAAGCCAACTTCGTTCATGATGACCAAAGATCATGAATATAGCAAAGAAAGGGATGAGGCCATAGTAAGTGCTTCTAAAGGAGGAGTTTCTGATGTAAAACTGTTAAAGATATTGAAATCGCTTCGTAAATCGCAGGCTGATAAATTAAGTGTACCGCCCTTTGTGGTTTTCCAAGATCCGTCTTTAGATGATATGGCATTGAAATATCCCATTTCTATGGAAGAAATGTTGAACATATATGGCGTAGGTGAGGGTAAGGCCAAAAAGTTCGGAAAGCCGTTTGTTGATGTGATTGCTGCCTATGTTGAGGAAAATGACATTTTACGTCCAGATGACCTAGTCGTTAAAAGTACAGGAGCCAATTCAGGCTTAAAACTTTACATCATTCAAAATGTTGATAGAAAATTAAGCATTGAGGATATTGCTTCTGCCAAGGGACTTGAAATTCCTGAGTTGATCAAGGAGATGGAACAGATAGTCTATAGCGGTACAAAGCTCAATATTGGATATTATATAGATGAGGTATTGGATGAGGACCAACAAGAAGAAATGCATGATTACTTTCTTGAAGCTGATACTGATGATTTAGAAGAGGCCATGGAAGAATTTGATGGGGAATATGAAGAGGAGGATCTAAGGCTTTATAGGTTAAAATTTATTAGTGAAGTGGCTAATTAGACTAAATAATAATTCCTTTCAGATATTTAAGATGCAATAAAAAGCCAAGAAGTTTTCTATAAGAATATTTCTTCAAGCTTGGTTCGTTTTATTTCCAATTTGGTTATAAAACATTTTTTTATGCTAAATTTTAATAATGTTTAACAATAAATGAAAAAAATTAAACAAAAATTGTGATTTAGCTGTGGTTAATACATATACTTTTGACATGAATCTAAAAAAACAATATTATGAAAATGATTAAAACTTTAACTACTTTGAGCTTAGTAGGGATTATGGCCTCTTCTTACGGCCAGAATGAAATTACCATGAACAGTCTAGAAAATGTTGGGGAGCCAGCTTTAACAAGTATTACTGAAGGTATTGTGGTTTCCAATACTATAGTCGATGTTGCCGCTAGTAACGAAAACTTTACAACTCTAGTGGCTGCCGTAAAAGCAGCGGATTTAGTAGGTACTTTAAATAGTGATGGACCATTTACAGTATTCGCACCAACAAACGACGCATTCGCGAAATTGCCGGAAGGTACTGTTGCAGGGCTCTTGAAACCAGAAAGTAAGGATGCACTGACTGGAATATTGACCTATCATGTTGTTTCTGGCAAATTTGATGCGGCTGCAGTAATTGATGCAGTTACTAAAAATGGAGGAAAATTCACGGTAAATACCGTTCAAGGAGGTGCAATCATTATCTCCTTAGAAAATGGTAATGTTATGCTTACTGATGAAAAAGGTAACACCTCTACCGTAGTTATGGCAGATGTAGGAGCTTCCAATGGAGTTATACATGCCATTGACAGTGTGGTGATGCCGAAATAAGAAAGTTCCGCCCAAGAAAAAACCGCTAATTTATATTAGCGGTTTTTTTATTGAATTTATTTTGCTTTATGGTGCCGAAGTACCATCATCCAATTTTCCTTTCTTAAGTTGCCGACGTATCTTCTTGATAGCTGATTCTATTGATTTTTCCGGTTCAATGATATTGAATTCACCCCAAAAGTCTGGATCGGCAAAACCGATGGCCTCATCACCTAAAATGATTGAGGTTTTCATGCGCTTTTTGGTCTTGGGCATTTCGTTGGAAATGTTTTTTTCCCAATCGGTAACTGCCATTTCACATGTCAAACTATATACTGAGTTGAACAATTTCTTATCCCAGTCAATTTTAAATTCCAAAAGAACATTACTATAACCGTAATACCATCTCCCATCTTTTTCTCGATAATCTACCCTATAAGCAACTTCATTGGGCCAGACTCTGGCATTTCTTGGTTTTCGCCTAACAAATAATTTTGCGGCTTCTTCCTTATCTGTAATATTCAACGAGTAAATGGCACTGGTAAGTATCTTTTTTTCCGCATCTATAAACAATTTACCTTTATATAATTGCTCATAAACCGATGGTTTTTGAACAAAATTCACAACATAAATATGTCTATCTTTTATCTTGGTTGACCTGTCATAGCTAAAATCATATTTATCCAATGCTTTTTCTTCGAAGATGTATTCTGGGTATTTCATTATATCCACAAAAAGGGCGTTAAACGGACCACCTTGTAGTTTTAGAGCAATGGTATCCAATTTGCTATAATCAGTACTTTTTCTAGCCTTATAAAGTTGAACAGCATCCCTTTTTGTAGAAGTATACGGGGTCTTATAAATATTTACAACTGCCTCGGAAAGAGATACATTCTTCTTTCTTTTTTTAATCGTCTCACGATAAAAAGCGGTCATTAAGGTTGGGTCATTAAAATAGTTTTCCCCGCGCTTTTTTAATGTTTCGCGTACTAGGTTTTCGGCATTCTTGGGAATGCTAAGATTAACTTCACTTAATTTAACAACGGCTACATCCATATAGATCTTAGTGTTGTTCGTATTGAATTGCGATAAAGGCAGCAGTTTGGTTTTGTATCCTAAGAAAGAGATGAGTACATTGGCTTCATCCATGGCATTAGGTACTTTAAGGGCAAATTCACCTTCAGTATTTGAAATGGTACTGATATTTGTATTTTCAATAGAAAGAGTTGCAAAAACCAATGGTTTTTTGGAATCGGAATCCATTATTTTACCCTTATACTGTTTATAGTTCACGTCTTGTTCTTGTGGTACCTGATAAAAAGCAGAAGCTTCCTGAATTCCTGTGGCACCCATAAACACCATTGCGAAAAATATTGCATAAAATGATTTCTTGGTTATTATTGGGATTATGTATTTCATGATTGATGGATTTATAGATTAAAAAGAATAATGGGTTTTATCTAAGTTAATGATATTAAAGTATATATGTCGTTAAATTATACATTTATTAACTACTTGAGTTAAGTGTTTGCTAACATATTAAACACTGAAATTCCGGTAAAAGTTCAAAATTAACACAACATACACAATGACATTTGTCATGCTGTCCTTGCTTAAATAGGATAATTTATGATTCCGATAAGGATTTTACCTAATGGGTTTTGGACGAATCAGAGACCAATCGATTGATTTCCTTTAGTTCGGCAGCAGTCAAGTCGCGCCATTTTCCTACTGGCATATCCAATTTCACGTTCATGATGCGTATGCGTTTTAACTTTTTAACGCGGTAGTTCAAATGCTCGCACATACGGCGTATTTGCCTGTTCAGACCTTGGGTCAGTATAATATTGAACTGGTACTTGTTAATTTCAGTTACCTCACATTTTCTGGTTAGTGTATCCAAAATGGGAACGCCATTTGCCATTTGTTCCAAGAATTTTTTGGTAATAGGCTTATCCACGGTAACCAAATATTCCTTTTCATGATGGTTCCTAGCGCGAAGTATCTTGTTCACAATATCACCATCATTGGTTAAAAATATAAGCCCCTCACTGGGTTTGTCTAACCGTCCAATAGGGAAAATGCGTTTGGGATAATTAATAAAATCAATGATGTTGTCTTTTTCTACACCGGTATCTGTTGTGCAGACAATTCCAATAGGTTTGTTAAACGCAAGGTAAACAGGTTTTGTTTTTTGCTCGGAAATAAGTTCCCCATCAACACGGACATCATCGCCTTCAGTGATCTTGGTTCCCATTTCAGGAACTTGACCATTGATTGTAACTCTTCCTTGCTCAATAAGCTTATCTGCCGCTCTGCGTGAACAGTAACCTACTTCACTTAAAAATTTGTTGATTCTTGTCAGTTTTCCTTCGCTCAAGACACTTTTACTTTACAGTGAAGCAAAATTACATTTTCTATAAGCCATTACCAATCCTTATTTTTTGGACATCATTTTTAGCGTAAATGCGCCAAGAACTAAAATAATCAAACCCATTGTTGTCCATAACCAAAGTTTGTTCTCAAATAAGGGGTTTTTGGTCTTGGCCAGTTTTTTTGGGATTGCTTGTTCACTCCCCAAAGACAGGGCAGTCATAGATTCGGGTATTTTGGTCAAGGACCTTGTTATATCATAATTCGGGTTTCTGTCATTTTCTTTTCCATAGGCAAGATAATAGTTGGCGTCTTTTGTAAACCTTGCAATTAATTGATGTTCCAGACCTTTTACTTCAACCCCCAAAATTTCTAATGGTTGATTGTCGTGGTTTTGAATAGTGATATTCAGTTTTTTTGCTAAGGTAGAACTGAATTTGAATTCATTTTCCTCAATTGAATTCAAGGTGCCATTGAACAAAGTTTGATAGTGATATCGCCAACCTTTTTCGCTTTTTACACTATCAGCTGCATATTGAATGCTAATGGGACGATAGTAGTCAAAAGTGTCCCCAACATTAAGTTTTAACATGCTCAACGGATACCGCTGATCTAGATCAATCTGAATTTCAGTGATAGCATTCTCATCATCTTCGGTGGATTCAATATCAAAATTGCTATAATCCTTATACTTTAAATCAACTTTTTCCTCAAGTCTGATCGTAGCTTTGTTCAATTCCGGTTTTGTATCGCTTTGAATGGCAATTCGGTAATATTTGTATTTTGAGGGTGATATGTTTAGTTGGGTGAATTTATAATCCGTTTGGTTGTTTTTAATGGATAGAATACGGTAATCCATTAAAATAGTAAACCAATCCTTTTGATCTTGACTCGCTTCTAAAACAACCTTCCAATCAAAGTTTTCATTTTTAAAATCCAATAGAATCTCGTTGATCAATTCTATTTTCGGAATTTCAAAAGTGAAGAAATAGTTGTCTTTCTTAATAGCGGAATTGATTAATTTAAAATCGATGTTTTTGAGGCGTTTTTTATCAGTGGCAACCTTTAAAATATAAGGAGCTTCCAAGGTATCATTTGCAGTTACCCCATAAATTCTAATATCTGATAAATTGTTGGCTGCTATGGCAAATACCTCTTGAGGTATAATTAAAGAATGCCATGGGTCGGTAATACCCGAAAGCTCCATTTTATAGTCATAAGTATCTAATTGGGCAAACGATAATGCGCAAATAAATAGAAGTATTAAGGTGCTGCATCTAGTCTTCACTTTCATCGGAAATTCTATGTTTATATTTATTGTAAAGAAATGATATGATCAGTAAAAGTATACCTAAAGAAACAAAAACTATGGTTTTTGAAATCGTATTTAGAGAAGCAATATCATAAAAGAATAATTTTATCAAAGTAACCCCAAATAAGACAATCGCTGCTACTCTCAGATATTTTTTGTTTTTCCAGATACCTAGAATTATCAGTAATAAGGCATAAAGACCCCATAAAATACTTAGGCCTAGTTTGTAACTTTCGTTAGATCCCATCAAGTCCATAATATTCAATAATTCACTACTAACCACCCAAAGAATTGTAGTGTGTAAAATTATTTCAAAAGGTATTGCAAAGTCAATTTTCATGAAAGGCCTTCTGATGAGTTTATGAACTGCATAGAGCATCACTGCCAAAAACACCATCGCTACATAGCGAATGCTAATATTGAAAGCACTTGTTTCATAATTCTTGGTTAAGACTTGGTCAATGTGGCTTTCCCTTAATTCACTCATTACATAAAGTCCTGAGGTTAAAAAAAGCAGAAGACCTACTAATCCAAAAGCAAGTGTAACTATACCTAGAATTCGGTTTTTGAATTTATTGACGTTAATAAATGCGAGTGCTGCAATGAACATTAGGGTATAATTCAACAACCAAACTTGACCAATTTCTTTCAGATCATAGTTGTAAACTGGTAAATTATAGGAATCAGCGCCGTTTATCACCAATTCGGAGGCGTAATACTTAGTTTGCCAATATGATTCGATCTCTAAATAGAATGCGCTGAACAAAACAAAGATCAGAATGCCAGGTATAGCAATAGTCATAATCTTACCAATTGTATTCCTGTTATACGATTCTTGGGTTTCCTCAGCCTTTTTGTTTACCCAATTTATAATCCCGAATGCTACGATGAACAAAAGGGAAGTCAAGAAAGTACTGTTCAAAATAGGTCGCAAAGAATCCTCATTATGGCCATAGTTTGCGTATGCTAAATTCCAATCATGAAGAAGACTGAACAAAGCCAAAACCATTAGCGGATAAGACATATACTCGTAAATAGCTATTTTTTTATGCTTGCCAAGCCAATACAATAATGCCGCTTCTGTTGCCCATAATAATGTTACCCAGTTGCCATTCAACTGTACAGGTATTGCAATGGTAATAAAAATCAATACTAGGCCAGAAATCAAATAGAACAAGTTGCGGTCTGCCAGTTTTTTCTTGTATATGATTACACTAACAATAAAATGTAACACTGCATTCAATAATGTAAATACCCCTAAGAGTTGTTTCCCTGTCTCATGAAATGATAAAATACCGTATCCAAAGGCATAGAATATTGATGAATTGAATAGTATTAATACGATGTCAGACTTTTTGAACTCTTCGGACACTTTTAGTTTATATACCAATAGGGTAACATAGAAAATCACAAAAAAGGCGAAGAGGGTTATGAGTGCCAATTGAAAATGCTCCTCTTTCGAATATGAAAAACTTATCCAGCTAGCATAAATCAACCAGGTAAATATAAAAGAGGAATAATGAAGCGGTTTCCAATATTTCTTGTAGGCAATGACCAAAACACCAATATTAATAATAATCATATAGGCAAATAAAATAAGTGCATTACCAGAATCATTGCTTAGTAAGTATGGTATTGCATATGCACCTACCAAGCCAATATGCGCGATGATCTGCTTGTTGTAATTGATAGCGGCTACTACCCCGAAAATTGTAAAAATGAGCATGAGGGCAAATGCCACCATCTGGGGAAAAAGGCCATAAAAGCTATAGGCGGCAAAGGTGATGAAATACAGAATCGCCAATGCCCCGCTCACAAGAACGGCACTGTAATTTTCATATTTTGCTTTAAGTTTTATTCCAAATCCCAGTAATCCGAGACCTGTTAAATAACCAAGGATAATCCTGGTTAAAGGGCTTATAAGATCATTCTCGATTGAATATTTGGCTCCAATGGCAACCCCTAGAACGGTTATGATAATTCCAATCTTGTTGATTAGGTTTTCCCCAATGAACTTTTCCCAATTAGATTTTGTTTTTGGCAAATGTATTTTGGGTGCCTGTTTGGTAAATTTGGTTTTTGGAGGTTCAATAGGTTCCTGAAAGGTTTCCTTAACTACATCTTTTGGTTCATCTTCCTTTTGTTGAGGTGCAGATGGCAACGGTTCTCTTTGCTTGGCTTCCGTTGTTTTTTCTACAGTACTTTTCTCATCTTTGAAACCAGTCTTTTTCAGCTCTTCAATTTCTTTATAAAGCACCATCAGCTCCTTTGCAAAGTGTTCCTGTTTTTGCAATAACAGCTCAAGTTTTTGATTAAGAAGGTTTATTCGATTTTGTGAATCTGACATAGGATTACTTTAATGTTTGGTAGAAGAAATTTAAACTAAATTGTATGCTGTTGAATTTAAAACGATAATAGGTTCAGGTTATTGGAATTAAGAATGGGGTAAAGTATAAAATAGTGTGGCGAATTACGACTTACTTCTTGCCTTTATTGCGTTCAATTGTATAAATCTCCCTTCCAAGTTCGGCAAGAAACGGTATCCCAATATCATCATATTCGTATATATTGTCATTGAAAATCTTATCCTTATTGACTAGAATGGTTGCGGTAAGCATAAATTCCACCTTGTTTTTGGAGTCGACGATGTAGGCACAATCAGTTAAGGTGCCATATGCATAACCCACTTTGTTATAAATTTTTATGTGCTCTGGTATATCCTCCTTAGAATCCCCGAACATAAAGAATTTGACATAGCTATCATAATATTCAATAGGGTCGTAACCTACTTTCTTTGGTAAGGTATGCATTGCTTCAAGGATTAATTTTTTCTGTTCATCGTTTAGATTGAAACGCTCATTTTCACTAAATGCCTCCGGAAAGATAATCCGTTTAAGAACCGCATGTTGTGCGTTTATGGGATAATAGTTTTTTAGAGCGAAACTGAACGGTTCGAGCATTAAGGAATCTTCTGCGATATAACCTATCCCTTTCTCAATTTTATTGATATTCAATGGTTTGGGCGAAGTGTTGATAGAGCCTTCCAATGCCGCGGTAGTACTATCATTTAAATAGATTATTAATGGTTTTGTGGTAATTTCATCGGCATTTTCTGTTGAAAGCCTGTGTGCAATCCGTACTGGCGAAATACCCTTTTGTTTTAAGTTGCTATTAAGGGCATCTTGTCCTAAAAATTCAAACAATCTGTTATTGGCCTGATTATCACTAACTGCGAATATTTTTGATACATCTGCAGCGAATGTGGTTTCGACAGTATCTCCTTCAATATAAAACCGGGTATCCTTGCTAAGCGAATCCAATTGGTTCAATTTCTGCATTGCCAAAACTGCAATAGGGAATTTTACTGTGCTAGCAGGGTAGAAATAGTTGTTATCATCAACCTGAAAATCATAATCCTTGAAAATTATGCTATCATTATCCCGATTTATCTGCGTGAATTTTATTTGAACTTCATATTGTTCAAGGCTGTCAATAACACGTTTTATCTTGATATTTTCAGAAGCCAATGCATGGTCCAAAGGGTTTACTACTTTGTTAACCTTTTCACAGGAAACAAGAAGACAAAAAAGGAATAGTATTAAAAGTTGGGTTTTACACATAAACTAGGCTTGTTCAATCTTCATAAACTTCAGCGCGATGTGGTTTTAAAGCATCGCGCATGGCAATCATATTTGATTCCTCAACCACCATATAGGCCAAACTATACATTTCGTTCATATGCTGAAACCCCGTTATATTCAAACCCAGTTTCTCAATAGCAATGAATTCTTTCAGGTGTATTTCGTGGTGTTCGGCGGTTTTACCGGCTGCTGGTCCTCTAAAGTCCCAAATGAGTTTAATCTTTCTGTTCACTTGTAATGGAATGTTGAATTAAGAATTCGATATCAAAATTCGGTTAGCGGCAAATCAAATAAAACCTCAGTAGTTTACTTCATCTTTTTACGATTTGCTATACTAATGTAATAAATATTGTTTGTGGTAGCCAATTATGTGTTAATGAAAGGCTATATAACTTGTTTAACTTTAAGTAATTGTTATTTTTGCGGGATGTTTTTTAGATTGAAAAATTCTCCTTTACTTAAATATTCATGGGTGTTCATGGTGCTTTTTCTGGTGTCTTGTAATTCGCTCTGGAAAGACAATTCGAAAGAGGGTCCGATAGCAAGGGTAGGGGAATCTTATTTATTCAAAGAAGATGTTGCACCTTTTCTGACTGACGGAATGTCGAAAGAAGACAGCACCTCTTTCGTTACTGACTATATTAATAATTGGGCTTCAAAACAGCTGTTACTCTCAAAAGCCAAGATCAATTTGTCTGAACAGCGATTAGCAGAATTCGATGCCTTGGTAAATACCTATAGAACCGATTTGTACACGCGGGCTTATAAAGAAGCATTGGTACAACAGAGTAGTGATTCTGTTGTTAGTCAATCTCAAATTGAACGCTTTTATGAAAATGAAAAAGAGAACTTTAAGCTTAAGGAAAAAATCGTTAGTCTTAGATTTATTGAGTTGCCATTGCAATTTCTAGATAAGGAAACGGTCATAAGTAAGCTAAAAAGTTTTGATGATGACGATGTAAGATATTTGGATTCAATCGGAGTACAATTCAAAAAACTCAATTTTAATGATTCAATCTGGGTAAGTGCTTCTCGCGTAAGGGAAGAAATTCCACCTTTAACCCTTAAAAATCAGGATAGATACCTAAAAAAATCACAATTTTTTGAATTGCAGGATTCATTAGGGGTATATTTGACAAAGATTACGGGAGTACTAGAAATCAACGATATTGCACCTTTATCTTATATAGAACCCTCAATAAAACAGGTGCTGTTAAACCGCAGAAGGTTGGATTATATCAGAAAGTTGGAAACCGAGATCATTGATGAGGCCATTAAAGAAAAAGAATTTGAAGTCTATGTACAAGACAAATAAAATTACCCTATTACTATCATTTTTGTTTATATCCAGTATTGCCATTTCCCAGGTTCCCGAGGAAATGCCTGATACTCAAATTGAACCCCCACAACCTGAACTTCAGGCTGATATGGGAATCAAAAAAGACTCTACCCCAAAGTTCAAAAGATTAAAGCTTGATGGAATAGCCGCCGTAGTAGGTGATTATGTGATTTTGGAATCGGATATTGAAAAAACCCTGATTGATCTTAAGAATCAAGGTGCAATGACCGAGGACATAACTAGATGTGGCCTTTTAGGTAAATTGATGGAAGATCGTTTATATGCCCACCAAGCCGTTCAGGATAGCTTATTGGTTTCTGATGATGAAGTGAATCTTACCACTGAAAGACAAATCCAGTCCTTTGTTGCCCAAATGGGTTCTATGGATAAATTGCTCAAGTTTTATAAAAAGGAAGATGAAGCGAGTTTAAGGGAGGATATCAACAAAATAAATAAATTACGAATGTTGTCTGAAAAAATGCAAGGTAGTATTGTTTCAGAAATTGAAATCACCCCAGAAGAGGTACGTCAGTTTTTCAATAAAATTCCGGAAAATGAACGCCCTGTATTTGGTGCGGAACTTGAAATTTCACAAATCATAAAACAACCTAAAGCAACGGATATAGAAAAGCAAAAGGTCATTGATAAACTAAATACCATCAAGGCAGATGTTGAGGATAATGATGCCAAGTTTAGTGTAAAGGCCATTTTATATTCCCAGGATCCAGGTTCAAAATCCAAAGGAGGTTTTTACAGCATAACAAAGGATACAGGTTTTGATAAGACGTTTAAGGATGTTGCCTTCAGTCTTCAAGAAGGTGAAGTGTCCGATCCTTTTGAAACCATGTTCGGATTTCATTTGATTTATATTGAAAAAATCAGAGGTCAGGAATTGGATTTGCGCCATATCCTGATTACTCCTGAAATTTCCCAGGATGCCTTGGATGAGGCCAAGGCAGAGCTTGATTCAATACGCAAGCATATTTCTGAAGGTAAATATACCTTTGCAGAAGCTGCACGGAATTTTTCTGATGAAAAGGAAACAAAATTTGACGGTGGACTTTTAAGGAATCCTATTACCTATGATTCAAGGTTTGAATTAACCAAAATGGATCCCACACTTTACAATCAGGTGAGAAATTTAAAGGATAATGAAATTTCATTTCCTATTTTCGAGCAAGACCCTAGAGGAGGTGGCCCTAAATACAAGCTTTTGAATGTTACCAATAGGTATGATGAGCATATAGCTGATTTTGCCAAGGATTATACTAGGATTCAACAGATAGCGCTTACCGAGAAACAGTATAATGCGATTAAAAAGTGGATGAGCAAGCATATTGATGAAACCTATATTAGTGTTAACGAGTCTAATAAAGGTTGTGATTTTGCGAATAACTGGGTAAAGGAGTAAAAGCATGTCAGACGTAACCGCCATAAATAACCTAGTCCAAAAACACAAAGCCTTAAAACAAGAAATAGCAAAGGTTATTATTGGTCAAAAAGATGTAATAGATCTTATTTTATTGTCTATTTACACTGGTGGCCATTCTTTGTTGATTGGTGTTCCAGGATTGGCGAAAACTTTAATGGTGAATACCATTGCCCAAACATTGGGTCTCGATTTCAAAAGAATCCAGTTTACCCCCGATTTAATGCCCAGTGATATTTTGGGGAGTGAAATTTTAGACCAAAACCGAAATTTCAAATTCATTAAGGGCCCCATCTTTTCGAATATCATTTTGGCTGATGAAATAAATAGGACACCGCCCAAAACGCAGGCGGCCTTATTGGAAGCGATGCAAGAAAGAGCTGTGACTATAGCTGGTAAACAGCATAAATTGGAATTACCATATTTTGTCTTGGCCACACAGAACCCTATAGAACAAGAAGGTACATATCCGCTGCCCGAAGCCCAACTGGACCGATTTATGTTCGCTATTGAATTAAAATACCCTTCAGTCGAAGAGGAAATAGCTGTTGTCAAAGCAACCACTTCGGACGAGACGACAAAAATCAATGCGTTGTTCAATGCTGAAGAAATTTTGGAGGTACAGCATGTGGTGCGACGAATTCCAGTACCTGATAATGTTGTTAATTATGCCGTTACCTTGGTAAGCAATACAAGACCAAATCTAGACTCAGCACCAGATTTTGTAAAGCAATACTTAGATTGGGGTGCTGGACCAAGAGCTTCCCAAAATCTTATCTTGGGCGCGAAGGCCCATGCTGCAATCAATGGTAAATTCTCTCCAGATATTGAAGATGTGCAAGCCGTAGCTATGGGTATTCTTCGGCATCGAATTATTAAGAACTACAAAGCTGAAGCTGAGGGAATTACGGAGGAGGATATTGTGAATAGATTGTTTTAATTTGCAAATACCAATTTGCCCAATGATTAGGGTCTTTTTCCTGTTATTTATAAAAGCTTAGTATCGTAATTATCAAATTATCAAAATCGATGTAATCCTTGTGCAAAAATTTTATTTGCCACACGGATTTTCTTACTTTAGCTAAATTACTTTAACCATAAATACTCTATATAATGGCATTTGACATTGAGATGATTAAAAGTGTTTACAAAAGGATGACTAGCCGGGTTGACAAGGCTCGGGAGATAGTCGGTAAACCACTTACCCTTTCTGAGAAAATTTTATATTCCCACTTATGGGATGGCACCCCTTCAAAGGCCTTTGTCCGTGGTAAGGATTATGTCGATTTTGCACCAGATCGTATTGCATGTCAGGATGCGACGGCCCAAATGGCTTTATTACAGTTTATGCAGGCCGGTAAGCCAAAAGTAGCCGTACCTACAACGGTACACTGTGATCACTTAATTCAAGCAAAAAGTGGTGCAGTTGCCGATTTAAAGGCAGCAAATACTACAAGTGCTGAAGTATTCAATTTTTTGGAGTCGGTTTCAAATAAATATGGAATTGGTTTTTGGAAACCTGGTGCAGGGATTATCCATCAAGTAGTTTTGGAAAACTATGCTTTTCCAGGAGGCATGATGATCGGTACTGATTCGCATACGGTTAATGCCGGTGGATTGGGAATGGTAGCTATCGGAGTTGGTGGGGCAGATGCTGTTGATGTTATGGCAGGGATGGCTTGGGAATTGAAATTCCCTAAATTGATCGGGGTACGATTGACTGGAAAGATTTCCGGTTGGACAGCCCCTAAGGATGTTATCTTGAAAGTTGCCGAGATACTTACCGTAAAAGGGGGTACCGGAGCAATTGTTGAGTACTTTGGCCCTGGGGCCTTATCATTGTCTTGTACCGGTAAGGGAACTATTTGTAATATGGGCGCCGAAATTGGTGCCACTACATCAACATTTGGTTATGATGAGTCAATGGAACGTTATTTACGTGCGACGGAAAGAGCCGATGTTGCCGATGCTGCTAATGCGGTTAAAAAGTATTTGACGGCTGACCCAGAGGTCTATGCTAATCCTGAGCAGTATTTTGACCAGGTGATCGATATTGATTTATCGAAATTGGGACCATTGTTAAACGGACCTTTTACACCTGATTTATCTACCAATGTAGGGGATGAAATGACAGAGAAGGCCAAAGCAAATGATTGGCCTCTTGAGGTGGAATGGAGTCTTATTGGTTCATGTACCAATTCTTCTTATGAAGATTTGTCTCGGGCAGCTTCCATAGCGAAACAAGGTTTGGAAAAAGGATTGAAAATGAAGGCTGACCTGGGTATAAACCCTGGCTCTGAACAAGTTCGATATACTGCTGAACGTGATGGTATTTTGGATACTTTCGAGCAATTGGGCGCTAAGATCTTTACAAATGCCTGTGGACCATGTATAGGCCAATGGGCAAGATATAGTGACCCAAAGAACGCACCTAAAAATAGCATTGTTCATTCGTTCAATAGAAACTTTGCAAAACGGGCCGATGGCAACCCAAATACACATGCATTTGTAGCTTCTCCAGAAATTACAGCGGCTATCGCTTTTTCAGGTAGACTGGATTTTAACCCGATTACCGATGTTCTGATCAATGAAAATGGTGAAGAGGTCAAATTCGATGAACCTACAGGATGGGAGCTTCCACCTAAAGGATTTGAAGTAGAGGATGCCGGTTATTTGGCACCGGATGAAGATGGTGCGGGTGTTGAGGTTAAAGTTAGCCCTACTTCAGAGAGGCTGCAGTTATTAGACCCTTTTAAACCCATTAAGCCAGAACAATTACAAGGCGTAAAACTATTGATCAAAGCTTTTGGCAAGTGTACAACGGACCATATTTCAATGGCAGGACCTTGGTTGCGTTTCCGTGGGCATTTAGATAATATTGCGAATAATACTTTGATTGGTGCCGTCAATGCTTTTAATAAGAAGACCAACTTTGTCAAGAATCAATTGACAGGTGAGTATGGCGGGGTACCGGACACACAAAGAGCATATAAAGCTGCTGGTATCAAAACTATAGTTGTGGGCGATCATAATTATGGTGAAGGTTCGTCAAGGGAGCATGCAGCCATGCAGCCAAGGCATCTAGGTGTTGCTGCTGTATTGGTTAAATCGTTTGCACGAATTCATGAGACCAACCTAAAAAAACAAGGTATGTTAGGATTAACTTTTTCGAATGAAAATGATTATGATCTGATCCAAGAAGATGATACTTTCAACTTTGTTGATATTGCTGATTTTGCACCAGGAAAGCCACTGACATTGGAAGTTGTCCATGCCGATGGCAGTAAGGATGTAATTAAAGCGAACCATACCTATAACAAATCACAAATTGGTTGGTTTAATGAAGGTTCTGCCTTAAATGTAATCAAAAGGGAAAACGCAGCTTAAGCAATTAATTTTAATTGATAAAAACTCCCGATTTTCATTGGGAGTTTTTTAGTTTTGGGTAAAACCCCTAAAAATGAAAATAAGTAAAAAGACGGTCTTTAACGTATTGCTCATTGCATTTGTATTGTCTTTTTTCTTGACTCCATTGGGTCATTTCGGCAAGATTTTTTTGAATCGTTTGTTTGCCACAACACCAGAAATTATTGATGTTTCTTCAAGGCAGCAACTGCAATCGTATAATTGGAAATTGAAGGATGCCAACTGGGACTTTTTCAATTTTGATAAATCACAGGGGAAGGTAGTATTCATCAATTTTTGGGCATCCTGGCGATTACCTTGTGAAGCTGAGTTGAAAGGAATCCAAGAAATATATGATGCGTATAAGGACAGGGTCGATTTTTATATTATCACCAATGAGGAAAGACCGCCTGTTGAAGAATTTATGAGACTCAAAAAATTTACCTTTCCAGTAACCTACTTGATTATTGGGGAACCTGCACCTATTGAAGTTTTGGAACCACCAGCGGGCTATATTATCGATAAAAAAGGATTCATCGTGGTAAAGGAAGAGGACATTGCAGACTGGGACTCTTCAAAAATAAGAGGACTTTTAAACGAATTGGTTAAATAATGTTATTATGAAAATAAATAAAAAGCAATGGATAAATGCAGCGTGGATTATTGTAATGATCTTGATACTTTTTACGCCCGTTGGTTTTCACGCCCGTGTATTTGTTGGTAGGTTGCTTTCTACCAGTGCGGCGGTTTTAAAGACAGAATTACAGCTACCTGTAGAAAACTATGATTGGCAACTGGTAGATGTTACTGGGAATGAATTTAATTTTGAAAACACAAAAGGCAAGGTTGTTTTGGTTAATTTCTGGGCTACCTGGTGTCCTCCTTGTGTTGCTGAAATGCCAAGTCTTCAGGGTTTGTACGATGATTACAATGATAGGGTAGTTTTTATGTTCGTTGCTAAGGATAAGGTGAATAAGGTTTCCGCCTTTATGGCGAAAAAAGGATATACACTTCCTGTTTATTATTCAAAATCGGAAGCACCGAGTATGTTGACCTCGAAAACGATTCCTACAACATATGTGATAGATAAAGCAGGTAAAATTATTATTGCAGAGACGGGTGTAGCCGACTGGAACAGCGATAAGACTCGAAAAATATTGGATCAGTTGTTGGCCGAATAAGCAACAACTACTTCTTAAAATATTTAAAGGGAACGAACAACATACCAAAACACTCACCATCCCCTTTTCCCAAATGCTTATGATGTATTTTATGAGCGCGTCTAACACCTCTTGCATACCAATTGTTCGCGTTTCTGAACATTTTGAAACGTTGGTGAATAAAGATGTCGTGTACTAAGAAATAAGCTACACCATAGGCCAATATCCCAAACCCTATCGGCCAACCGTACCAGAAGTCGGTATTTGCACCTGCATAGAAAAAGGAAATACTTACAATGGCATAAAAAATAAAAAACGCATCGTTTCGCTCGAACCAAGAATCGTGGTCCTTTTTATGATGGTCCTTGTGCAGACTCCATAAAAATCCATGCATGATGAACTTATGGGTAAACCAGGCCATAAATTCCATAAAAGAAAATACAAGTAGAAAAATTAAAAGGCCAATTGCTACATTCATATTACACCAAATTTAGTTTAAAATTGACATATGACTTTGCTAAAAGTCCAAATTTTTGATAATCAGGAACCCTGATTCTGGTATTCTTTATTTGCGTAGAAGGAGTTTTTTCCAATTTCACCAATAATTTATAATAGTATTTATAGGCGGTATAAACACCTAATTTAGCTTCATTGGGCAATTGTAGAATTCCCTTAAAACTATTTTCAAAATCCGCCTTTATTTCGTTTATGATTCTTGTTTTCGATACCTCATCCAATTCTTTCAGATTTGTATTCGGAAAATAGGAACGGTGCAACTCTTCAAAATCAGATTTTAAATCCCTTAAAAAATTAACTTTTTGAAAGGCAGAGCCTAAAGACATGGCCGACTCTTTCAACCTTTCATATTCACTTTTATTTCCTTTAACAAAAACCATCAAACACATAAGGCCTACAACATCGGCAGAGCCATATATATAATCCTTATACTCCTGAGTGGTCTTATAGGTGCTTTTTGTCAAATCCATGCGCATACTTTTCATAAAGGATGCCACTAAATTATGTGGAATTCCATATTTATGATAGGTGTGCTGAAAAGAATTCAAAATGGGATTTAAGCTTATTCTATTGTTTAAGGCCGTTTCCAATTGATTCTCAAAAGTATTGAAGAGTTCTTCTCTATCATAGTCATGAAAGGTATCGACGATTTCATCCGCAAAGCGCACAAAACCATAAATGTTGTAGATATCGGGTCTTATAGACGGAGCCAACATCTTTGTGGCAAGCGAAAATGAAGTGCTATAGGTCTCTGTTACGAGCTTACTACAACCATAGGATACTTTGTCGAATAATGTCTTCATCTAATGTGCTGGGGTTTTTGAGATTAATTCTGAAACTAGTTTACCCGAAATTAACGATGGCGGAACTCCGGGTCCTGGAACCGTTAATTGCCCTGTAAAATATAGATCTTTTACTTTTTTACTTTTTAATTTGGGTCGTAAAAAAGCAGTCTGGGATAAGGTATTCGCCATACCGTAGGCATTACCTTTATAAGAGTTGTATTTATCAATAAAATCGTTGACACAAAAAGAGTCATGAAAGAGGATATTGTCTTTGATCTTTTGTTTGGTTCTGGTTTCAAACCTATGAATGATAATATCAAAGTACTGTTCCCTAAGTGCTGGTGTATCTTCCAAGCCTGGGGCAATGGGAACAAGAAAAAAACCGGTTTCACAATCTTTGGGAGCCATGGTATGATCTGTAATCGAAGGAAAATTAGCATAGAACAATGGATCTTCCGGCCATTTTGGGTTATCATAAATATCATAGGTATGTTGCTCAAAATCAGTATCAAAAAACAGATTATGATGTTCAACATTATTTAATTTCTTATCAAAACCTATATAAAACAATAACGAAGAAGGGGCAAAGGTTTTTTGTTCCCAATAGTTTTCACTGTACTGTCTATGTATTTTGTCAAGTAAGGTTTCTGAGTGATGGTAATCTGCACCACTAAGTACAATATCGGCATCGATATCTTTATTATCAATGGTAATCCCGATTGCCTTACCATTCGAAACACGTATTTTTTTTACGGCACTATTTATATGGAATTCAACTCCGAGTTCCAAAGCCAGGTTATGCATGGCTTTTATAATCTCATACATTCCCCCTTTCGGATGCCATGTACCCAAACCAAAATCGGCAAAATTCATAAAACTGTAAAATGAAGGTGTTTTACTGGGTTTTGCCCCAAGAAAAAGAACTGGGAATTCCAAAGTGGAAATCAGTTTTGGGTTTTTGAAATTCTTACGTACTTCGCCACTTATGGTTTTGAAAAATTGGTCTACCTTGGTTATAGTATCTTTTGTCACCAATTCAAAGGGTGACAATCCTGGTTTTAATACCACCTTATTTATAGCGATATCATAGTTTTTTTGCGCCTTGGAAATGAATTTTCTTAGATGTATAGAGCTTCCGGATTCAATTCTTTCGAATTCCAAACAAATTTTATCCATACAATCCCCAATGGTAATCGTGTCATCTGAAAAGAAAATTTTATAAGCGGGACTTAATTTCTGCAAATCGTAGTAATCACTGGTTTTTTTCTCAAAATCAGCAAAAAACTTATCAAAAATATCTGGCATCCAATACCAGCTTGGCCCTAAGTCAAAAGTAAAGCCGTTTTTTATTAGCTGACCAGCTCTCCCACCAATGGCATCATTTTTTTCATACACCGAGACCTCATAGCCCCATTTGGCCAAATAACATGCGGCTGATAATGAGGAAAATCCTGAACCAATGATGGTAATTTTTTTATTCATTTTAAGTTTAGGGATTTATTTTAAAGGGCATTTGTTATGTCCTCAATAGATGTGAAACTCTTAATATACTTTGGTAATTTTGTTTTATCTACATGCATCGTTTGCTTACCGATAATCCAGAAATTGGGATTTTTGTAATCTTTGATTAATTCGCCAAAGTCTTTAATATATTTTCCAATCTTTTCCTGTGCTGGGGCCACTGTCAAATAAGAGAGAAAACAAACATTATCCGCATACCTTAAAAGTTCTGCCAAGTTGTTCAGTGGAATGGATTGACCTAAATAAACAGATTTGTAGCCTCTTAATACTATTTCATAATTTACATATAGTAAACCTATATCATGTATCTCGCCTTCTGGGAGAAAAAGTACAAATGTTTTATCTTTTTTAGTGGGCTCATTAGTTTGTAACTTTTCTATATTGACCAATATTTTTTGTTTGATCAAAGCCGTGATAAAATGCTCATGGGCAGGGCTAATTGTATCTGTTTGCCATAATAGACCAAGTTCATTTAATAAGGGAATAAAAAATCCGTTAAAAATTTCTCGGAATGAATTTTCTGCTAATAAACTATTGTAGGTATTGCTGAACAAAGTCTGGTCAAAATTTATCATGGCTAACTTAAAAGCATTGAGAACATGGCTTTTCATACTCTTGTTCGCCACTATTTCCCTTACTTTTAGGGGTATATCCTCCTCTGGTATCTTAGCTATTTTAGATATTTTATATCCATTTTTGTTTAATAAAGTAATATTCAATAATTTTTGAAGACTACTTAAACTATAAGTCCTGATGTTGGTCGTAGTTCTTTCAGGGGAAAGTAAATTGTATCTTTTTTCCCAAATACGTATGGTATGTGCCTTGATTCCTGATAAATTTTCTAAATCCCGGATACTGAATACTTTCTTAATATTGTTCATGCTTTAAAAAAAAAGTTTAAACAAATATAGGCTTTATTATATGGGAATAATAAAAAGGAAAGTTAAAATATTGTATAAATATAAATTGTGAAAAGTAAAATCCGCCCTGGATAAGATAGCAAAGCGGATTTTTTGTGCCCACGACTGGAGTCGAATGCTGACGCTTTGGTCAGCATCCTGACATCTACATAGTAGACCGTCAGGGTTAGCCAAGACTACGGGTCTTCAGAATATAGTATGTAAACGCAATATTCCATAAACGAAAAAAGCTTCCGATAGTAATAGGAAGCTTTTGTGCCCACGACTGGAGTCGAACCAGCACGTCCTTACGAACACTACCCCCTCAAGGTAGCATGTCTACCAATTCCACCACGTGGGCATAAAATTGGTCTGCAAATATAGGAAGGTG
>CBDUKE010000015.1:0-41907 GCA_965367725.1 uncultured Maribacter sp.
CATATGCTGCGATAGGGATTGATAGCAAGGTTGAAATAAAACCTGTTATCGCTGCTCCAATTCCTGCAATATGACCAATGGGCTCCATGGCGATAGACCTAAGGTTTCCCCAAACAAAACCCAAACAGAAGAATTGTACGGATAAAAACGCAATCAATACGATTAAGCTAGGGTTAGCAGAATTCCAAAAGAGCAATACATAAAGGATTGCAAAGCCACTAAAAAAAGAAAGCGCCGTGAACGCCAGTTTTCGCATTCCAAATTTTAATACCAAAGTGCCATTCAAGAATGTTGCCAAGCCTATTGAGATGGCAAGTCCGGCAAAAATATAGGGGAACTCATCCACCAATCCGTATTGATCTTCAAAGACATGTTGTGAAGCACTTAGATATACCAAAAATGAACCTGTAATTAGTCCTGAAACAATAGTGAAAGCAAGGGTTTCCTTATACTTAACCAATTCCTTTAGCCCATCAACAAAAACATGGCTTGAAAACGATATTTTATATTCAGGATGTAAGGTCTCTGGCTGTCTTCTCCAAAACCAAATACCAATAACCAACGCGAATAATAATTGAAGATAGAAAATCGCTTCCCAGCCAAAAACGTCCATAATAGCTTTGCCTATGGCAGGGGCGACAACAGGGATCAAAATAAAAAAAGCAGTAACGAAGGACATCACTTTTGCCATATAATCCCCTTTATAGGTGTCTCGTATTATAGAGATAGCAATAGTTCGAGGAGCAGATAAACCAATTCCTTGAAGAATTCTCCCGAAGATCATCCATTCCAAAGAAGGGGCCCAAACACAAATTATACTTGCCGTTGTAAATACAACAAAACCTACATATACCATTGGTTTTCTACCATAACAATCAGACAATGGGCCAAAAAATAATTGACCAACGCCTAATCCCAAAAAAATCATGGTAATCAGCAATTGATTATCCGTAGCGTCCAGACTATTTATAGAAATCCCGATTTTCGCAATGGCAGGTAATAAGGCATCAATGGCCAAAGCCACTATAGACATTAATGCCGCCATAAGGGCGATGAATTCAAAATTGGGTTTTACATTTTCTTTTTGCATTGGGCAAATGTAGCCATATACCTTTTAAATCATAAGTATTAATAAATCAATTTAATAAGAAAAAAAGACCCCACAGCTCAAAATCGCCATGGGGTCGAATTGAGTTATTGATTTATGCTACAATGGAATATTACCGTGCTTTCTATCAGGACGATTCACTTCTTTGCCTTCAAGCATTTTGAACGTCTTGATCAGCTTTCGTCTGGTATTTTCAGGGCGTATTACCTCATCAATAAATCCACTACGTGCAGCCCTGTACGGGTGGGCAAATTTCTCAGCATATTCAGCTTCTTTTTCCGCCAATTTAGCGGCAGGGTCATCGGCTTCCATGATTTCCCTTCTAAAAATAATCTCACTAGCCCCTTTGGCACCCATTACCGCAATTTCAGCGGTTGGCCATGCATAGTTGAAATCGGCACCAATATGTTTCGAATTCATTACATCATAAGCGCCACCATAGGCCTTACGTGTAATTACGGTAACCCTTGGTACTGTTGCTTCACTCAGTGCATATAACAATTTTGAGCCATGAACAATAATACCATTCCATTCCTGATCCGTTCCTGGTAAAAATCCCGGAACATCAACCAATACCAATAAAGGAATATTAAACGCGTCACAGAAACGAGTGAATCGAGCAGCTTTTATTGAGCTATTAACATCAAGTACACCAGCAAGAAACATAGGCTGATTGGCAATAATACCAATACTTCTTCCTCCCAATCTCGCAAAACCAACTATGATGTTTTCAGCAAAATCCTTATGTATTTCAAAGAAAGAATCCTCATCAATGATTCCTTTAATGACATCGTGCATATCATAAGGTTTGTTAGCATTGTCGGGGATAAGGTTTTTCAAAACATCCCTAACTTCATCTTTTAAATCATAAGGCAGGTGTTTGGCCACTTCCTTATTGCTTTGCGGAAGATAGCTTAATAATTTTTTCAGATCCTCCATACACTCAACATCATTGGCCGAAGTGCAATGTGCCACACCAGACTTTGTCGCATGGGTATTGGCACCCCCAAGCTCTTCAGCAGTAACCTCCTCATTGGTAACGGTTTTGACCACATTTGGGCCAGTCACGAACATATAACTTGACTGTTCAACCATCAAAGTGAAATCGGTCATAGCAGGGGAATACACAGCACCCCCAGCACAAGGCCCCATAATAGCTGATAATTGTGGAATTACGCCTGATGCCTGAACGTTTCTAAAGAAGATATCGGCATAACCACCTAATGACCGTACCCCTTCTTGTATACGAGCCCCACCGGAGTCATTTAGCCCAATTATTGGGGCACCGACTTTAACGGCCAAATCCATTACTTTACAGATTTTCTCAGCATGTGTTTCCGATAAAGCACCCCCAAAAACAGTAAAATCCTGGGCATATACATATACCAATCGGCCATTTATGGTACCATAACCTGTAACAACACCATCCCCAAAATACAGCTTCTTTTCCATGCCAAAATCAGTTGAACGGTGTGTAACCAATACACCCATCTCTTCAAAAGAGCCCTCGTCTAACAAGTAATATATTCGCTCCCTAGCTGTTAGCTTTTGTTTGGCATGTTGTTTATCTATTCGTCTTTTACCTCCACCTTTATGGGCCGAAGCTACCCTATCTTCTAACTTTTTCAATTTTGGATCCATAATCTATAGTGTTGGTATTCTTAAGACCTTTTGATCTTCTTGGTATTTTTTTAATGCAATAATGGCCGCAATTTTGGCTTCTTCGTTTGTTTTTGCCTTCAATACTTCAGGGGAATAATAATTCTTTACGAAATGGGTGTCAAAATTCCCTGTTCGGAAAGCTTCATGTTCAAAAACGAACTTACCAAAGGGCAAAGTGGTCTGTACACCTTCAATGCGGTAATCTGAAATGGCCTTCAACATCAATTGAATAGCTTCATCCCTATTTTTACCGTAAGTAATCAATTTAGATAGCATAGGGTCATAATAAATAGGGACATCCATACCCTCTTCAAAACCATTATCAACACGCACACCTTCCCCAGTAGGTAACTTATAGGTTTCTAGTTTTCCAACACTAGGCAAGAAATCATTCAACGGATCTTCTGCGTAAACCCGAAGTTCCAAAGCATGACCAGTGATTTTCAAATCTTCCTGTTTTATTTTCAATTCCTCGCCTCGTGCAATGCGAATCTGTAATTCAACCAAATCAACCCCCGAAATAAGTTCACTTACTGGATGTTCTACCTGCAATCTGGTATTCATTTCCAAGAAATAGAATTTGTGATCCGCATCCATTAGAAACTCGACTGTACCAGCACTCAAATAATCACAGGCCTTTGCCACTTTAGTAGCAGCAATTCCCATTTCTTCACGAAGCTCAGGAGTTAATATAGACGATGGTGCTTCTTCGACCACTTTCTGGTGACGACGTTGTATGCTACATTCACGCTCAAAAAAGTGTAAAACATTTCCATGGCTGTCTGCCATTATTTGAATCTCTATATGTCTAGGCGATGAAACATATTTTTCAATAAAAACAGAACCATCCCCAAATGCCGATGTAGCTTCGCTGATTGCCCGGTTCATCTGGGATTCGAGGTCCTTTTCTTTCTCAACAACACGCATACCTTTACCCCCACCACCGGCAGAAGCCTTTATTAAAATCGGAAAACCAATTTTCTTTGCAAGTACCTTAGCTTTTTTAACATCGGTAATCGCTTCATCTATACCGGGAACCATGGGGATATTATAATTCTTAACTGCATCCTTAGCCGCCAATTTACTACCCATTACCCTTATGGCTTTTGATTTTGGCCCTATAAAAATGATGTTGTTCTTTTCAACCTCCTCGGCAAAATCTGCATTTTCACTTAGGAAACCATATCCAGGATGGATACCATCAACATTTAATCTTTTGGCAACTTCAATGATCTTTGAACCCAAAAGGTAGGATTGGTTCGATGGTCCCTCACCTATACAAACGGCTTCATCGGCAAATTTTACATGGGGAGCATTTCGATCTGCCTTTGAATATACAGCAACGGTTTTGATTCCCATTTTTTGCGCAGTTTTCATAACACGAATTGCTATCTCACCCCTATTGGCAATTAATATTTTCTTCATTGGTGTATTATTCAAATTCTATCAATAATTGTTTTTTCTCTACAGCTTCACCTTGATTTACCGATATTGATTTAATAATGCCATCTCTAGGCGAGAAGATGACATTTTCCATTTTCATGGCTTCCAAAATCAATAGTGGGTCTTCTTTTTTCACCGCCTGGCCCACGGTAACATTTATTTCCAAAATAAGACCAGGCATTGGGGCATGGATGGATCTAATATTTTTGGTTGTCCCTAAAGAAAAACCCATTTCCTTTATCAAAAGGTCCAAACCATCTGATATATCAACATTATAGGTGCTATTATTGACCTTCACTTTATAGTGCTTTCGGTAAAAGTCCGAATCGATTATCTCGGCCTTAAATGGTTTGTTGCCTTGCAGGATATGATACGATTTTGATGAAGTTGGCAACGCATCTATACTCGCAACGTCCTTATTGGTGATGTTAAACGATAAACTATCGTTAACGGTGACCTTAAATGTTTTGTTCATACATGGTGCTATTTTAAATGATAAATCAGTAATCTGGAATTGCAGTATTCAAAACATAAAATTCCCGATAAACATAAAATCTATCGTATTCCGAAGAACTAAATTTATGGAATTATTTCTTTGTAGAATCACATTTTTACCTTAAAATAAGTATCGTAAATAACGTCTTCGGAATCCTTTTAAAAACGAACACTATTATGGTGCTTATAGCAATATGACTACCTTTGGTATGAGCATTTAAACAATCTATTGTTTGGATATTTACCAGTTTATTATGGATTATCACAGCTTGGTTGCGATAATTAAAGTGATAATTTTATATTAATCAGCAATTAATGAAAAACTACAAACCAAAAGGCAGATTATCGGCAAAAGAATATATTGATGGAATCCTTAGTGGAGATCGTGTTATTCTTGCACGAGGAATCACAATTGTAGAAAGTAATCTGGAAAGTGATAAAATACTGGCCAAGGAAATTATTCAAGCTATATTACCTTTTTCGGGTAATTCCATTAGAATTGGGATAACAGGAGTTCCTGGGGTAGGCAAAAGTACTTTTATTGAAGCTTTTGGAAAACATTTGATTACCAAAGGCCACAAAGTAGGCATATTGTCTATAGACCCAAGTAGTCAACGATCAAAAGGAAGTATCCTTGGCGATAAAACTCGAATGGAAGAGTTGGCGAATTTGGAAAATGCCTATATCCGACCTTCGGCCACTGGCGATACCCTGGGTGGTGTGGCCAATAAAACAGGAGAGACGATGCTACTTTGCGAAGCAGCGGGATACGATGTTATCTTGATCGAAACTGTAGGTGTAGGCCAATCTGAAACTGCAGTTCATGGAATGACGGATTTCTTTTTACTGCTAATGTTATCAGGTGCAGGAGACGAATTGCAGGGCATTAAAAAAGGTATTATGGAAATGGCCGATATGGTGGTAATTAATAAAGCCGATGGTGATAACATTAAAAAAAGTGAAATAGCCCGAAGGCAGTATCAAAATGCGCTGCATATTTTTCCTCAATCTGATTCAGGTTGGAGCCCTGTGGTAACCACAGCTTCGGCAATAAAAAATATAGGTATAGATACCGTCTGGGAAGAAATTGGGAAATATAAAAAAATAGTCGATGAAAATGGGTATTTCGATAAGAACAGAATTCAGCAGCAAATACAATGGATGTACAACAATATTAATGAGGAATTGAAACAATTATTTTACGGTTCCAAGAATATTGTCGAACACCTTTCAATTTTAGAGAAAGATATTATTTCTTCAAAAATATCGCCAGTAAAAGCAGCCCAGAAAATTATTGAAGAGTTCAAAAGGTCATTTAAAAACCCTGCACCTAATTAATATAGATGCAGGGTGTTATTATTATAAAATAAATAGTCTTTAGTTACGCCTGTTCCAAATATTTCTCCATAATCGTAATTGCGGATTCAGAGATTACAGATCCGGGCCCAAAAATAGCAGCTACCTTTCTTTGCAACAAATAGTCATAATCCTGTTCCGGGATTACACCCCCTGCAAAAACCATGATATCAGGTCTACCGAGTTTTTCTAACTCCCCAATTAATTGTGGGATCAATGTTTTATGGCCTGCGGCTAAACTAGAGGCACCTACAAAATGCACATCATTTTCTATGGCTTGTTTGGCCACTTCTTCTGGTGTTTGGAAAAGCGAACCCATATCTACATCAAAACCTAGATCAGCAAAACTGGAAGCAACTACCTTGGCTCCCCTATCGTGCCCATCTTGACCCATTTTAGCGACCATCACCCTTGGGCGACGACCTTCTATTTCAGCAAATTTATCTGCCAATTTTTGGGCCTTTGCGAATGTGCTATCGTTATCTACTTCTTTACTGTACACGCCACTAATTAATTTGGTGTCTGCTTTATGACGTCCAAAATGAACTTCCAAAGCATCTGAAATTTCTCCCAAAGTAGCAAAATTTTCAGCAGCTTCTACCGCTAGTTCCAATAAATTGCCCTTACCAGTCTCGGCGCATTTTGAAAGAGCAGTAAGATTGGCATCAACAATTGATTGATCTCTATTGGCCCTTAGTTTTTTCAAACGCTCAATTTGTGAATCGCGTACAACTGTATTATCAACTTCAAGAATCTCGATATTTGATTTTTCCTTTGTTTTGAACTTGTTCACACCAACCAAGATATCTTGACCTGAATCCAATCGGGCCTGTTTGCGGGCTGAAGCTTCTTCAATACGCATTTTTGGAACTCCGGTTTCAATGGCTTTGGCCATTCCACCTAGTTCTTCAACTTCTTCGATGAGTGCCCATGCTTTTTTGGCAATTTCCTGGGTTAGGTATTCCACATAATAAGAACCTGCCCAAGGATCAACTGCTCGGGTTATTTGCGTTTCATCTTGTATGTAAATCTGTGTATTACGGGCAATCCTTGCAGAGAAGTCGGTTGGTAAAGCAATTGCTTCATCCAATGCATTGGTATGCAAAGACTGGGTTCCTCCCAATCCAGCAGCCATAGCTTCTATACAGGTACGTGCCACATTGTTGAAAGGATCCTGTTCGCTCAAACTCCATCCCGAAGTTTGACTATGCGTACGCAATGCCATTGACTTTGGATTCTTGGGATTGAATTGCTTGATGATTTTTGCCCAAAGCATGCGTGCAGCACGCATTTTAGCAATTTCCATAAAATGGTTCATTCCTACCGCCCAGAAAAAGGACAATCGGGGAGCAAATTCATCAATCTTCAAACCGGATTTTAATCCAGTTCTAATGTATTCCATACCATCAGCGAGTGTATACGCCAATTCAATGTCAGCGGTTGCACCAGCTTCCTGCATGTGATACCCACTAATTGAAATTGAATTGAACTTAGGCATGTTCTTAGTGGTATAATCAAAAATATCCCCAATGATCTTCATAGAGGGTAAAGGCGGGTATATGTACGTATTACGCACCATAAACTCCTTCAAAATATCATTTTGGATTGTTCCACTTAAATGATCCAAAGAAACACCTTGCTTCTTAGCGGCAGCGATATAAAAAGCCATAATTGGCAATACAGCACCGTTCATGGTCATGGAAACCGACATTTTATCCAAAGGAATCTGGTCGAACAAAATTTCCATGTCCAAGATAGAATCAATGGCCACACCGGCTTTACCTACATCACCAGTTACCCGAGGGTGATCTGAATCGTACCCTCTATGTGTTGCCAAATCAAAAGCAACAGAAAGTCCTTTTTGCCCTGCGGCCAAATTTCTTCTGTAGAATGCGTTTGATTCCTCTGCGGTTGAAAATCCTGCATACTGCCTAATGGTCCAGGGACGGGTAACGTACATGGTACTATATGGACCTCTTAAAAACGGAGGCACGCCCGCTGCAAAATTCAAATGCTCGGCATTTTTTATGTCTTCCTGTGTAAAATGCTTTTTAACCGGGATTCCTTCAGGTGTGTTCCAAATTTCTTTATCCCCTGAAGTAACAGCTGTTTTAGCAGCTGTATTATTTAACGTTAAATCTGAAAAATCGGGTCTCATACTTCTAAGGATTTTGTTGTTTTTTGGATTTTATTCTGAATCATTGATAGCGTAGTGATTATATCTGACTTTATGTTTACACAACCATCAAGTCCGGCTTGCGTCAATTCGTCAATTATATTTGTTGGGTCACCAGCCAATAACAATACTTTTTCGCTATTTATGGCCCTAAATGCTTTTACATATGTTAGGGCATTCCCATCATAATCTTGATCAGAGCTACAGATAACAACAACTTCGGAATCTGATTTTGCACTTTGTTCTGCGGCTTCTTCCGCTGATGCAAAACTTTTTTCTTGCTCAACATTAAATCCACTAACACCAATAAAATCATAAGCAAAGGCGGCCCTTGCTTTACGCATAGTCAGATTTCCGAAACTGGCCAATTCAACAACAGGTCTTTTGCCTGTCTTCTTAACCAATTCCTCGGTTGTTTTGCGGATGGCCTCAATTTCTAAGGAAGCCCTTCTTGGTCTTAGGAGTTTTGAACTTTCCTCTTGACCTGATGACAGTAATGAAGAATCAACAGTTTCCATAAGATTGGGATATTTATTAACTCCCACCATTGGCAATCTTCTTTGACTGATCAATTTGATTTTTTCTTGACGGATTTCAGCAATTTGCTGCTGAATGAGTTCACTTTCAAAAGAAGTATAAAATCCTCCGTTTTCCTCAATAGCCTTGAAAAGTTCCAATGCTTTGGCGGCAATTTTAGCACTAACCTCCTCAATATAGTAAGAACCGTCTACCGGATTGGCAACTTTGCCCAAGTAAGATTCCTCTTTTAGAATGGTTGAAATATTTCCAGCTATCCTACTTGAAAAATCTGAGGCATCATTGAACTCTTTATCATAGGCATCGATTAAAATACCATCCACATTTCCTAGAATTGCCGACATGGCCTCGGTTGTGGCCCGTAAAAGGTTGGTATGGGGATCGGTAACTGATTTGCTCCAGATAGAGGTTTTAGCAACTGTAGTGTGTGTTTGCCCAATTACTCCATATTTATCTGCAATTTCCGCAAGTAAACTATTAAATGCCCTGAATTTGCTAATTTCAACAAAGTACTCGGAACCAATAGCCAATTTGAAGTTTACATTTTCAAAAACATCCTGTTCAGAAACTCCGTTTGCCTTTAGCTTGTCGATTAAGAACACTAATGATCCCAATGTATAAGCTACTTCTTGGACTTGGTTCGCACCAGAATCAAGATACTCGCTACCAGATATCGTTAAAACTTTATAATTTGGATAATTCTTTGACAGTTTAATAAGTTCTGCCGCAGCATCAAATTGTTTATTTTCAATACTTCCTTGTGTTAAGTAGTTTGAAATCAAGCCTAAATCAATATATCCCTTTATATTTTCATCTATTACCTTATTTTCTTTAAGGTGAGCAAAAAAGCCAGAAGCAAATGCAATCACATTGGCCTTTAGATTGAATGAGATCGCAATTTTATTTAAATCAATTCCCTTTAATAGATCAGCAACGGTTATTTTCTTGTCAATTGTAAAAAGTAACCCATTAATGCCTTCTTCAATAGCTTTTAAAGCAAGCCTATTTCCATTCTCAGCAGAATTAACGACTATACTCCTATAGTTAATTAAGGATTGGGAGTTTTCACCCGTGTTCTTAATATAGTCATGTTTGTCCTCAGCATTATAAAAAGGTTGTATTTTGATTTTGCTCAAGTTTTTCC
Organism: uncultured Maribacter sp.; assembly: GCA_965367725.1. Classification (GTDB taxonomy): domain Bacteria; phylum Bacteroidota; class Bacteroidia; order Flavobacteriales; family Flavobacteriaceae; genus Maribacter_A. The sequence continues at coordinate 9,922 of CBDUKE010000015.1, forward strand.
AAACCAGTTTTTTGTCAAAATCAGCACCTTTAAGATCAATGCCCACTTTTTCCATCCATTCTTGTTTTGAAACAGGATTGAATTCTGAAAAAAGTGATTTATTCTTATCGTTCATAATATGTACTATTAATTGTAATATACTTGTTTGCTTGTTGTAAATTATGACAAAGTTAGTTAACCATTAAGCTACTACCGAATCTTTCAAAAATAGCTTGGTCTAATTCTTCCCTATTATCAGGATGCGCAATGTCCCTTAATGATTTTGCTCGCTGTTTCAAGTTTCTTCCAAACAACTCGGCTATGCCATATTCAGTAGCTACATATCTGGCATGCGCGCGTGTTGTTACCACTCCCGCCCCTTGTTTAAGCATAGGTACAATTTTAGAAACCCCTTTTGCCGTGGTAGATGTAATTGCAATTATTGGTTTACCACCAGCTGATAATGCCGCCCCACGCATAAAGTCCATTTGACCTCCAACCCCAGAGAACATTCTTGTACCAATTGAATCGGCACAGACCTGACCAGTAAAGTCAATTTCAATAGCAGAGTTAATGGCCGTTACCTTAGGGTTCTGACGAATAACAGCTGTATCGTTCACATAGGCAATATCCTTCATTTCAATTTCTGGATTGTCGTCCATGAAATCATATAAACGTCTTGAGCCCATGGCAAAACCTGATACTATTTTATATGGATTCAATTTTTTCTGTGAACCTGTAACAATATCCTTTTCAACCAAATCAACTATTCCTTCAGAGAACATCTCAGTATGCACCCCTAAATCCTTGTGATTGCCCAAAAAGCTTAAAACGGCATTGGGAATTCCGCCAATACCCATTTGAAGTGTGGCACCATCATCGATAATTGCTGCAATATTTTTTCCTATTAAAACTTCTTCTTTAGTAGGTGCTGCCAATTTCATTTCGTGAATTTCCTCAACAACCTCAACACAGGCATCAAAATTTCTTAAATGCACCAAGGCATCGCCAAAGGTCCTTGGCATTCTTGGATTGATCTGTGCTATTACTTTCTTACCTTGCTCAATGGCAGATATAACAATATCAACTGACACACCCAATGAACAGAAACCATGTTTGTCAGGAGGGGCAACATTGACAAGAACAACATCAAGATTCATGTACCCTTGACGGAATAGACTTGGAATATCACTTAAGAAAATAGGAATATAATCGGCTGTATTCCCAATCATTCTTCTAATATTGCCTCCAATAAAAAAAGCATTTGTCTGAAAGCTTTCACGCAGTTCAGGAGCCGTATATCCACATTCTCCCTCAGTATGCAAGTGCACAATTTCTACTCCTCGTAATTCTGGGGCACGTGCTACCATGGCCCTAACCAATGTTTGTGGAGTTGCCGACCCACCTTGGATCAATACTCTGTTTCCTGATTCTATTAGTTTAACAGCATCTTCGGCCGTCATTAAATTCGGAATTTTCATTTTTTCTAAAATTTTATATATCTATATATCCAATCAATGGACGATTATTTAACCTAAAAAACTCAATAATATACCTGCAGCAATCGCAGAACCTATTACGCCCGATACATTCGGTGCCATGGCATGCATCAGTAAATAATTATTAGGGTCAGATTTTAGGGCTTCTGCATGTACTACCCTAGCACTATCAGGGACCGCGGAAACTCCTGAGGCACCTATCAAAGGATTTATTTTATCATCACCTTTCAAGAATAGGTTCATGAATTTCGCAAAGAGTAAACCTCCTATGGTCGCAATCACAAATGATACGGCTCCAAGGCCAAATATCATCATAGAATCCTTGGTGATGAATATATCGGCCTGTGTAGATGCTCCCACAGTTACCCCAAGTAAAATTGTCACAATATCAATAAGCTTTGTACGGGCAGTATCTGCAAGTCGTTCTGTTCTTCCAGATTCTTTCAATAAATTCCCAAAGAACAACATGCCTAATAATGGTAAAGCACTTGGTGATATGAATGTGGTCAATAACAACGCCACAATGGGGAAAATCATCTTTTCCTTTTGTGAAACAGCCCTTGGCGGTTTCATTCTGATCTTCCTGTCTTCCTTAGATACCAACAATCGCATAATTGGTGGTTGAATAACAGGCACGAGTGCCATATAGGAATAGGCTGCAATTGCTATTGGGCCAATAAGGTTTTTGACCGTTGTGCCATCAGGCAGTAAATTTATTCCATTCGCAAGTTTTGAGGACAGAAATATCGCCGTAGGGCCATCTGCCCCACCGATTATCCCAATGGCCCCAGCTTCTGGAAGTGCGAAACCTAAATAAAGGGCCCCTAAAAATGTGGCAAAAACACCAATTTGCGCAGCAGCACCCAATAACATTAATTTTGGATTTGCGATTAACGATGAGAAATCGGTCATTGCCCCAATGCCTAAGAATATAAGCGGTGGATAAACCCCTTTTACCACTCCAAAATAAAGGTAGTTCAATACAGAACCGGTTTCATAGATACCTGTTTGATTCCCCGCTACAAATGGGATGTTACCAATTATTACACCAGCACCAATTGGTATCAATAATAAAGGTTCGTAATCAAACTTAATACCGAGATATATAAAAATAATCCCGATTAGTATCATTAGTATATGGCCCCAAGTAGCATTTGCAAAACCGGTATAGTCATAAAACTGCTTTATTCCGTGAAAAGCATTGGTGTAAACCCCATCTTCTTGGCTTTCTATTTGTTCAGTCGCAATGGTTGAAATATTCTCTTTTGGATTCGTATCAGAATTAAAACCGAGTACAGGTCTTATAAAAATGAGTAGTGATAGAACTCCGAATATTATTAATATTTTCTTCATTATTTAATTGTTACAAGTTGGTTCGCGTTTCACATAATTGCCATGTTATTGCGAACAACTGAGAAATTTCTATTCTAATTCTATCATTATTTCGTTTTGCAATACCTGTTGACCAACACTAATGCTTACAGCGGTAATTGTACCTGCTTTTTCTGAAACAATATTGTTTTCCATTTTCATGGCCTCAAGTACCAGAAGCCTATCGCCAACTTTAATTACATCCCCAACTTTAACATCAAGTGATAGCACCACGCCTGGAATAGGGGCAACTATTTTTGTTTTTGATGAGCTTGGGTTTACTTTTAAAGGTTCTGAAGGTCTTTTTGAGGCGGCACGAACCAATGTTGGAGTTTTGGTTTTTTTGATTTCCTCCTTCATTTTAACAGAATAGGATGTTCCGTTGACTTCCAGTTCTATCACGCTACTTTCATGTGAAACAATTTTCACATTGTAACTGTTATCATGTATTTTGAATCTAAAATTTTTCATTATTGGTATTATTTCTTGTTGCTGCGTTTATCTTGAAAATTCCCCGAACGTATACGAACATTTAAAGTCTATGATGTGTACCATAGATTTTCGAACTCCAAGGAGAATATAATTTTCTTGCTTGCTTTATGGTCAATATCGCATTTTCATCATCATGCTGCTCGTTTAAATACAAATGGATGGCAGATGCTATTACAGCGGCGACCTCCCCGGTAAAATTTTCGTCTTCACCAATTTGAATATCCTTTATTTTCTTATCCCTACCTTTTGTAATTATCCTATAGATGTATAGCATTACCGGTAGCCCAAACTTAAAGAATATCGCAAGGATCAATAAAGAGCCAAAAACAATGGTCAAACCAGTTAATAAAATAACGTATCCTTCACTAATTTGATCAATCTGTAAACTTATATTCAATAGCATCATAATGGGATGTTTGAGTGTTTTTTAGGTGGATTCACCTCTTTCTTATTACTAAGTAATTCTAAGGCCCTAATGATTCTGAATCGCGTATTTCGAGGTTCTATTACATCATCAATAAAGCCGTATTTGGCCGCTACATAAGGGTTGGCAAATTTTGCGGTGTATTCATCTTCTTTTTTCTCTATATACTTGCTCTTTTCCTCAGAATCCTCGATTTTTCTAATATTGCTTCCTTCAAGTACTTCTACTGCACCCTTGGCACCCATAACGGCGATTTCAGCCGTTGGCCAAGCATAATTCAGGTCTCCACGTAATTGCTTACAGCTCATTACGTCATGGGCACCGCCATACGATTTACGCAGGGTTATGGTGACTTTTGGCACTGTAGCTTCTCCGTAAGCGAACAATAATTTTGCCCCGTGAAGAATAATACCGCCATACTCTTGTCCCGTACCAGGTAAAAAACCAGGCACATCAACCAATGTAACGACCGGAATGTTAAAAGCATCACAGAAACGAACGAAACGAGCTGCTTTTCTTGAGGCTTCTATATCAAGAACACCTGCATAATATTTTGGTTGATTGGCGACTATCCCAACAGAACGTCCATTAAATCGAGCAAAACCAACTGTAATGTTACGTGCATAATTTCGGTGAACCTCGGTAAACTCGCCATTATCAACAATTACCGAAATAACATCAACTATATCGTATGGTTGATTGGGATTTTCAGGAATAATCTCGTTCAATATATCATCTAATCTATCTATTGGATCGTCACAAACAATTGCAGGAGGGTCTTCTAGGTTATTTGAAGGGATATAACTCATTAACTTTCGAATCAATAATAAGTTTTCCTCATCAGATTCAGCCAAGAAATGTGATACTCCGGATTTTGTGGAATGAATATTTGCTCCACCCAATTCTTCGGCGGTCACCACTTCCCCAGTAACTGTTTGAACAACTTTAGGCCCGGTAACGAACATATAACTTGTTTGGTCTGTCATTATGGTAAAATCGGTCAAGGCAGGAGAATAAACAGCTCCACCCGCGCATGGCCCTAAAATCGATGAAATCTGTGGAATTACGCCAGAGGCCATAATGTTTCGTTGGAAGATCTCGGCATAACCGGCCAATGATCTTACGCCTTCTTGAATACGGGCCCCACCACTATCATTAAGTCCAATAACAGGAACACCGATTTTCATCGCCATATCCATGATCTTACAAATCTTCAGGGCATAGGTCTCAGATAAAGAACCACCAAACACCGTGAAATCTTGGGAAAACACATAAACAATTCTTCCATCTATGGTACCGTGTCCCGTAATAACACCATCTGAGAGATAAACTTGTTTATCCAAACCAAACGATTTTGTCCTGTGGGTAACGAACATATCAAACTCTTCAAAGCTGTCATCATCCAACAACAGATTTATTCTTTCACGAGCTGTTAACTTTCCTTTTGCATGTTGCGAGTCAATACGTCTTTCGCCACCACCTAATTTTGCCTTGGCCCTTTTCTCAATGAGCTCATTGATTTTATCTTGATTTGCCATTGTTATTTATGGTTATCTAATTTTTAAATTACTATTTCTTATTTTTTTAAGCCTTTTTTGAGCATAATTCAGTAAGAACACCATTGGTGGATTTAGGGTGAAGGAAACCAATATTCAATCCTTCCGCACCTTTACGCGCTACCTTATCAATAAGCCTAACACCACGCTCTTCCGCTGTCTTCAATGCCTTATCAGTGTCTTTAACAGCAAATGCCATGTGGTGCATTCCTGGTCCTTTTTTTGCAATAAATTTGCCTATGGGGCCATCAGGAGATGTACTTTCCAGCAACTCTATTTTTGTAGATCCCACCAAAAAAAAGGCTGTTTTAACTTTTTGGTCAACAACCTCTTCAATAGCGTAGCATTTTAATCCCAGCACCCCTTCATAGTACTTGATTGATTCTTCCAAATTTTCTACTGCTATACCAATATGTTCAATATGGGAAATGTTCATGGTTTTTAGTTTTTAAATTATTTATATCCAAACTGGATCTAGATTCTTTATTCCTTATAATTGAGGGGGCAAAATTATGGCGAAGTGGACATAGAATTTATGACAGATGTCATAAAATTTTATAAAATTGAACCTACCTACGCGCTATTAATCAACTATTCATAAAGTCCACAGCATTCCGCAATCGTTATAGTCAACTGTTTGCCTTATAATAGCGGCAAAATTTCACGATTCCAAAAAGAAAAGGAATTGGTTTTTATAACAATTTGAGTCTTAATTGTGGTATTTTCACATTCATATTTCAAGTTGCATTGTGAAGATACTTTTTATTCAATCACCGAACAAGAAGTTGCACAATTACCAACAAGAACATTGTACAATACAGGTTGGTTTCATACCAAATCATTATTTTTGAATCAAAATAAAAAAGTATGTTGATAATAGGGATTGCTGGTGGAACGGGTTGTGGAAAGACCACGGTTGTCAATCAAATAATCAATGAGTTACCAGCTGAAGAAGTCGGTGTTATTTCACAAGACTCTTATTACAACGACTTATCACATTTAACACTAACTGAAAGGAAAGAAACCAATTTTGATCATCCGAAATCCATTGATTTCAAATTATTGGAGAATCATTTGAAAGCATTAAAATCAGGAAAATCAGTTCAACAACCTGTCTATTCTTTTATTGAGTGCAATAGAACCAAGGATACGGTAGAAACCCATGCAAGAAAGGTTATGATTGTTGAGGGTATTTTAATTATGACCAATCCAATAATCCGAGATATGTTCGATATTAAGATATATGTACATGCAGATTCCGATGAGCGGTTAATACGGCGATTGAAGAGAGATGTGAATGAGCGTGGTTGGAACCTTGATGAAACACTGAAAAAATACCAGACCATCTTAAAACCGATGCATGATCAATTCATAGAACCAACTAAAGAATTTGCTGATATTATTATTCCAAACAATAAATACAATACGGTAGCTGTTGATATTGTGCGTACCATCATCAATGAAAAATTGGCATAACCGACTATGGGCATAAAAAATCTAAAAAAGAAAAAGTGGTTTGGAATATTGACCAATATCTATGTTTTGGTACTGACCGCTTTTGTTGTGTGGATGCTCTTTTTTGACACTAATTCCCTACTTATTCACAGAGAGCTTAAAAAAGAGATAAAAAACCTTGAAAAAACCCAGGATTTTTTGCGAAATGAAATCCAAAAAGATAAAAAGATAATCAATAAATTATCGGATAGCAATGAGCTGGAAAAATTTGCTCGGGAGCAATATTACCTCAAAAAGAAAAACGAAGAAATATATTTAATAGAGTATGAGGACAGCTTAAAGAACAAGAAAAATGAGTAAGGAAGGCCTGTTCGAAGAATTTGATGCTATTTCTGCGAAGGCTTGGAAACAGCAAATACAATTTGATTTAAAAGGGGCCGATTATAATAAAAATTTAGTTTGGGAATCCCCTGAAGGCATATCAGTAAAGCCCTTTTATCATGCCGATGATTTCGAAAGCAGGAACATTGCTAAAATAGCCCAAGTCCCAAAATGGTATATTGCCCAAAATATCTATGCTAGCACTGGAAAAAAAGCAAATGAAAAGGCCCTTGATGTCTTAAATCGGGGAGTCGATTGCCTTATTTTCACGATTCCGTCCCAGGATATCAAAGTTGATGCTTTATTGCAAAATATTGATCTAGCCAAGTCGCCGGTTTATTTTGAAATGCAGTTCTTGTCCTATGATTATAGTAAACAAATCAGGGATTATGTTGCTCACAAAAATGCAATCATTTATTTGAATATTGATATCATAGGCAATTTAGCCCTAACTGGCAATTGGTTTCACAATATGGATAAGGACCACGAAATTCTTACCCAAATCTTGGCAGGTGACTTAACTTCCAGTGGAGTACATACTTTGAGCATTGATGTTTCATTGTACCAAAATGCTGGGGCGAACCAGGTACAGCAATTGGCTTATGCCCTAGCCCATGCCAATGAATATTTGAATTACATGATAGATAATGGTATAAAACCACCAAGTAAAATCACATTTAAGGTGGCGGTGGATACCAACTATTTCTTTGAAATTGCCAAATTAAGGGCATTACGCGTACTTTGGAAAACCCTTGCGATGAAATACGGTATTGATACGGATTGTAACATTTTGGCCACTCCTACCCTACGTAACAAAACACTTTATGACCACCATGTCAATATGCTACGCACTACAACTGAATGTATGTCTGCTATATTGGGAGGCGCCAATACGGTTTGTAATTTACCCTATGATGGTGCTTTTCGTAAAGACAATGAATTTTCAGAGCGCATTGCCCGTAATCAATTGCTGATTATAAAGGAGGAAAGCCATTTTAAAAAAGTAAACAATCCAGCAGATGGTTCTTATTATATTGAAAGCTTAACAGCGCAAATAGCGGATAAGGCCTTGAAATTGTTCAAGAATATTGAAGCTGGTGGTGGTTTTCTCAAACAATTGAAAGCACACAATATCCAGAAAAAAATTAGGGAAAGCGCCCTAAAAGAACAAAGCCAATTCAACAAGAACGAGAAAGTCTTGGTCGGCAGCAATAAGTATATGAACGAATTGGATAGAATGAAGGGTGAGATGGAACTTTATCCTTTCGTAAAAACAAAACCAAGAAAAACCCTATTGGAACCGATTGTCACCAAACGCTTGGCCGAAGAATTGGAGAAGAAAAGACTGCATCTTGAATGATATTATGGAGACCATATCAAAACCATTGACTATAGTGCATATATCAAGTAATACCTTGCATTGTGGTGAAATCAATAATTTTAAGTTTCCAATCTACGAATTCCTGAGATTTAACTTCATGCATTCATTAAGGAAATGGACTCTAAATAATTAATCAATAAAACTTTAACTCAATTTAACGCTTAGCACTATAGTTATTCACTTTGTGTTAACAAAATACATTTTTTAACGCCATAAATAATCGTATTTTTAACCCCTAACTTACTTTGATTATGGGCAAGATAATTGCTATTGCAAATCAGAAAGGTGGGGTGGGTAAAACCACAACAACTGTAAACCTAGCTGCCTCGCTGGGTGTTCTGGAAAAAAAGGTGCTTCTTATTGATGCCGACCCCCAGGCCAATGCGACTTCGGGATTGGGAATTGACGTTGATTCTGTTGAAATAGGAACCTACCAATTATTAGAGCATACCAAAACCGCGAAAGAAACCATTATACCGACGGATTCCCCAAATTTGGATTTGATTCCGTCACACATTGATCTCGTGGCCATTGAAATTGAATTGGTAGACAAGGATGAGCGGGAGTATATGATGAAAAAGGCAATTACAGCTCTTAAAAACGATTATGATTACATTCTTATAGATTGTGCCCCCTCATTGGGATTGTTGACCTTAAATGCTTTAACAGCAGCAGATTCGGTCATTATCCCGATTCAATGTGAGTATTTCGCCTTGGAAGGTTTGGGTAAACTTTTGAATACCATAAAGAGCGTACAAAAAATCCATAATCCAGATTTGGATATTGAAGGGCTTTTATTGACAATGTTCGATTCAAGATTGCGACTTTCTAACCAAGTGGTCGAAGAAGTACGCAAACATTTTTCAGATATGGTATTCGATACCATTATTCAACGAAATGTGCGATTGAGTGAAGCTCCAAGTTATGGTGAAAGTATAATCAAATACGATGCTAGCAGCAAGGGAGCGGCCAATTATCTGAATATGGCGAATGAATTACTGAAAAAAAACAAGGAAACCGTTTAAATGGCGAAAGCAACGAAAAAACAGGCATTGGGTCGAGGTCTTTCTGCCTTATTGAAAGATCCAGAAAATGATATTAAATCGGTATCGGATAAAAATGCCGATAAGGTTGTAGGCAATATAGTGGAATTGGATGTTGACACTATTGAAGTCAATCCATTTCAACCACGTTCCAATTTCAATGATGAAGCTTTACAGGAACTTGCCTCATCAATTCGAGAACTTGGTGTTATCCAACCCATTACAGTTCGCAAATTAGATTTCAATAAATACCAACTCGTTTCAGGTGAAAGGCGTTTTAGGGCTTCCAAACTAATCGGGCTTGAGGCAATACCCGCATACATACGTATAGCCAATGACCAAGAATCCTTGGAAATGGCATTGGTAGAGAATATTCAGCGCCAAGACCTTGACCCTATAGAGATTGCACTATCATATCAAAGATTGATTGATGAAATTCAACTCACCCAAGAAAAGCTAAGTGAGCGCGTAGGCAAAAAAAGGTCGACCATAACCAATTATATGCGTTTATTGCGATTAGACCCCATAATCCAAACAGGTATTCGGGATGGTTTTATTAGCATGGGGCACGGGAGAACATTGGTGAATATTGAAAAGAAAGAAGACCAGATTTCACTTTACGAGAAAATTATTGGTGAAAACCTCTCCGTTCGTGAAACTGAACGTGCTGTTAAGGCTTATCACGAAGGAAGTGCTATTTCCCAAGGAGCAAAGAAAAGTAAAACTTCTCCAGTCTTTGCTAAAATAGCTTCCAAGGAACTAACAGATCATCTAGCTGCGAAAGTGGCAGTGAATGCCGCCGATAGTGGTAAAGGTAAAATTACAATTCCGTTCAATTCCGAAGAAGAATTAAAACGTATTAAAAAAATAATCGTAGGTGAATAAGTCCCTCACAGCGTTCGTTTTTTCCATTCTTTTTATTTGGATTTCTTCGGCCCAGGAGAAACAACCAAAACGAACCGCAAAGGATTCTTTAAAAACCGATTTGAAACAGGAAGGTATTGTTATACAAGATTCCATTTTTGAAAAAAGAAAACCTATAAATCCGCTGGCACCGAGCAAAGCGGCCTTTTATTCCGCGGTTTTACCCGGTCTTGGACAGATTTACAATAAACGTTACTGGAAAGTGCCCATTGTCTATGCCGTGATTGGTACGGGAGTTTACACCTACACCTATAATGATGATCTGTACGACCGTTTTAGGACGGCTTTCAAAAGAAGGCAGGCAGGCTTTACAGATGATGAGTTTTATGATATTGATGCGAATAATGCCGCAGGTGCCGCTCCGGATTTGGATTTGGATGATTTAGAGCGTCAACAGGAAAACTATCAGCGAGATCGAGATTTAGCTTTGGTTATTACCATTGCCATGTATGCCCTAAATATTATTGATGCCAATGTTGATGCACATTTGAAGCAATTCAATATAGATGAGGATTTAAGTTTGGATTTTCGGCCCTATTTAGATCTAAATCCAATAACCAATGATCCCAATTACGGGATTGCATTTACCATTAAATTTTAGCAGCATGAATATAGCCTTGTTCGGATATGGTAAAATGGGTAAAATGATTGAACAAGTTGCCTTGGAAAGAGGCCACCAAATAGTGGCCAAGATAGAGGTAGATACCACTGAAATTGATTTTTCAAAAATGGATGTTGCCATTGATTTCAGCATGCCTACAGCTGCTTACAATAATATTAAACAATGTATTGAAAATAGCGTTCCGATCATCTCAGGAACAACGGGTTGGCTTGATGATTATGACAAAGCGGTAACCTATTGCAATGATCATGAAGGCGCTTTTATCTATGCATCCAATTACAGCTTGGGAGTGAATATCTTTTTTGAACTGAATGAATATCTAGCCAAGATGATGAAAAATTTGGAGCAATATAAAGTGAGTTTGGAAGAAATACACCATACCCAAAAATTAGATGCCCCAAGTGGGACGGCCATTACTCTGGCAGAAGGTATTATGGCAAATTCAAGATATAAAAACTGGAACCTTGGTCAAGGTACCGAAGATGAAATAACAATTGAATCAAAAAGGTTGGATGCTGTTCCAGGAACCCATACTGTTGATTATGAAAGCAAGGTCGATAGTATAGAAATCAAACATACAGCACATAATCGCGAAGGTTTTGCCCTAGGTGCAGTTATCGCGGCGGAATGGATTACCGGTAAAACAGGGGTTTTCTCAATGCGCGATGTGTTAAACCTTGGTTAACGAATACAATAAATAAGACATAAAAGCACTTAATTGCATAGCAATTGAACTTGATTTTAAAAAATATCGGATAATCCGAACTTAATTATAAGCATACATGAACGGTACCCAGTGGATTATTTTTATTTTGATCGTTCAAGTCATTCATTTTTTAGGGACTTGGAAATTATACGTAAAAGCAGGAAGAAAAGCATGGGAAGCGGCAATACCCATTTATAACGCAATTGTTCTTATGCAAATCATCAATCGGCCAAAATGGTGGGTGATTTTACTATTTATTCCGATCATCAATTTATTAATGTTCCCGGTCATTTGGGTCGAGACAATTCGAAGTTTTGGTAGAAATAGTCTGGTGGAGTCCTGGTTGGTCGTATTGACCTTGGGCTTCTATATTTATTATGTGAATTATGCCTTGGATGTAACATACATTGAAGAACGTAGTTTGCATCCGAAAACCGCATTGGGTGAATGGGTAAGTTCTATTGTGTTTGCTGTTGTAGCTGCAACTTTGGTGCATACCTATTTTATTCAACCCTATGTTATTCCCACTGGATCATTGGAAAAAACATTACGCATAGGTGATTTTCTATTTGTGAGCAAATTCCATTATGGGGCGCGGACACCAATGACAACGGTAGCTGCTCCAATGGTACATGATACCATTCCCGTTCTGGGAATACGATCCTATTTAAATAACCCCCAATTGCCTTATTTCAGATTACCGGGCTTCAAAAAAGTAAAAAGGAATGAAATTGTGGTTTTTAGTTGGCCTGCCGATACCGTTCGTATTTTCTTCAAAAAAGAAAAGGGTGTAAAAAAGCCAATTGACAAAAAATCGAATTATGTGAAACGCTGTGTCGGGGTCCCTGGTGATTCATTAGCTGTGATCAATGGTTACGTTTACATAAATGGGCAACAAACGGTTCTTCCTGATAGGGCCATGCCCCAATATGATTATATGGCCTATTCCCAAAAAGGCGTTTCCTCAAAATTGCTCAAAGAATTGGGAGTAACTGATTTTAATAGAACCTACGTAACATCACAGTTGAACCAAAATCAATTTGACCAAATAAGTAAATATCTATTAGGGAGCCGAAGAGGAAACTCTGGAAATATTGAGCTTATTACCAATCATTTGGGAATACCCACAAAAGCCATCAGAAGTGCCGGGCTATCCTTAAAAGAACAAACCGATAGACAGCGATTGTTGACAATAACTGACGATTTAGCCGAAAAATTGAATACTAATGCTGCTATTGATTCTGTAGTAAAGACCATTGAACCAAAGAATAAAAAAGGATATAATATATTTCCACAGGATAACTCCTATGCATGGAATAACGATAATTTTGGTCCTATTTACCTTCCCGAAAAAGGTAAGACCGTGCCTTTGAATATGGAGGTATTACCTGTCTACAAAAAAATAATCAAGGATTATGAAGGTAATACGATATCAGTCAATGGCAATCAGATAAGTATAAATGGCAAATTAACAGACACCTATACTTTTAAACAGGATTATTATTGGATGATGGGTGATAACCGCGATCATTCTGAAGATAGCAGAACATGGGGCTTTGTACCTGAAAACCATATTGTGGGCACTCCTATTTTTATTTGGATGAGTATTGATAACTTTAGGGATGGATGGCGTAACTGGAAGATTAGATGGGATCGTGTATTCACAACTGTCCATGGCAATGGAGAACCTATCTCATACTTCAAATACTTTCTTATCGCCTTGGTTGGCTGGTTCGTCTTTGACTTTTTTAGAAGAAAGAAAAGGAAAAAAAGTTGATTTGAATTACGTGGATTTGTTGATTTGGTTTTCCACGTAAATAGAGAAAACAATTAACCATATAAACTCAATGCCCTAAGAAAATACTTAATCAACCTAAAAATTGAAAACTCTCCTCCACCCAACCTATTTTCCCAACATTGCAACTATGGCGAGTTTGGTTCAGAATGAAATCATTTGGGAGGTAGCGGATAATTATCAAAAACAGACCTATCGAAACCGGTGCTATATATGTACTGATCAAGGCAAACATATACTCAGTATTCCCATAAAACACGTTGGCGGAGATCAGGGAAGACAAAAATATAAGGATGTTAAGCTTGAGAACGATTATCAATGGCAGCGACAACATTGGCGTACTTTGGAAACCGCTTATAGAACATCTCCCTTCTTTGAGTATTATGAAGATGAAATTGTCCCACTATTTGAAAAAAAGTACGATTTTCTAATGGACTTTAACTTCAAAACTATCGAAGTTATCTACGATTGTCTTCAAATTGAAATGCCCACAGAAAAGACGCAAAGCTTTCAAGTTCATTTACCGCGGAATATTCTGGATGCTCGGTTTTTGGTCAGCTGTAAAAACGAGCAAGAATTCAAGCAGGAGGAGTATGTTCAGGTATTTGGAGATAGACATGGGTTTATACAGAACACAAGCATTTTAGATCTATTGTTCAATGAAGGCACCAATGCTTTATCCTATTTGAAAAGTATTAATCCAAGTTTTTCGAATGCTTAGAATCTTCCTACATTATGGTATCCATATCATCGTTCCTATATTCATTGCCTTTTACTTTTTCAAAGAGCAAAGCGTTAAAATAGCCATCCTATTGCTTTTAGGAATTTTGATTGATGTTGACCACCTATTGGCCAATCCAATTTTTGACCCAAACCGTTGCAGCATTAATTTTCACCCATTGCATAGTTATTGGGCAATTACTATCTACACTTTGTTTTTATTTTTTAAGAAAACCCGAATTCTTGGGATTGCACTCTTGGTTCACATTTTAGCAGACGTTGTGGATTGCGGTATGTTATTCCTTCAATCGAAATGAGGCCATGACAGGTGTATGGTCAGACATTCGAACATTAAAGTTTTTATGGGATTTTATGTCAAATTCTGGGTCTGCTAGGATAAAATCAATACGATAGGGTAAAAACTTAAAATTATAAGTGGTCCCAAAACCAGAACCCTTTTCCAGAAAGGTGTCGTTCATCCCACCCTTTATCGTATTATATAAACTTGAAAATTGGGTGTTATTAAAATCGCCACATATAATTTTTTTATAATCAACTTGCCCAACATGGTCTCTTACTAATTTGGCCTGCTTTTGTTGTTTTAGAAAAGACTTATTCATTCGGTTGAACAAACGCTGTGGTTGTTCCCTTTTAAAAGAACCAGCTCTTACTTTGAATGATTGTAAATGAAGATTATAGACCCTTAAAGTATCTTTTTTATACAAAACATCGACATAAATAACATTGTTCGCTGTATTTGGGAGTTCAAGAGACCCATTTGAAATTATGGGGTACTTGGATAAAATCGCTTGACTACTTTTGGTACTATTAAATGGAGTTTGATATTTATAAGGATAGTTTTCAAACTGTCGGTTTATACTTCTACCTGCTTCCTGTAAACAAACAATATCGGCGTCTTGAGCCTTAATAAATGTTACAATTTCTTGACTCGAAACTGGATTTTTTGTCCATTTTAGACCACTAAACCCGTTTGTATTAAATGTCAACAAGCTAATTTCATCATCTTTGATGTTGTCATTCGAATTAAATACTTTCATAAAAGTCCCTTGGGTCAAATACCCTAAGAGCAGGACAGAAAGCGAAAGTAAGAGCTGTTTCTTCTTTTTGTATAACCAATACAGCACGAACAGCATATTGGCCAATATCAAATATGGAACAATCAAACTCAAGAAAGACAAAAAGGAAAATAGCCCCCAAGTCACATAAGGAGCAATACAGGCAAGTAACAGCATAAATGCAAATATTGCATTTAGCATGTATAACAACTTTTTGAATATGCTAAGACCCTTCACTTAATCAATCTTCTTTACCTGCTTTGAATAAAAAATCTTTTTCAGCTTTGGAAAGGCTTTCGTAACCAGATTTACTGATCTTATCCAAAATGCTATCTATTTTGCGTTGATGGCTTTCTTTTTTATAGTTTATGGTTGTTGTGGCGGTCTTTTTTTCCTTGCGATATACTGTTTTCATAGGTGCCTTTTTTTCAGTCTTTGTAAAGAGGTTGGCAATACCATCGACTAATTTTGAGAATCCTTCTCCTATATCCTTTCCCTTTAATAGTTGCCGCGCATAAATGTATCCCAAAAGTGCACCGCCTAAATGCGCGAATTGCCCTCCCGGGTTAACACCCATTGACAATTGAACCAAATCAGTCAAAACAATAAACGCCCCAAGATACCATAGCTTAATATTAAAGAAAATCAATCGAACCTCTTGATTGGGAATATAGGCACAAATGAATATCAAAATGGCCCTAACTCCTGCAGACGCACCTATAAGTGCTGCATTAACTTTAAAAAATGCGGGGAATATATTATAACCCACCATAAAGAACAAGCCGCCCAGAATCACTCCTAAAAAGTAGACATTCAAAAACCGCCTGCCGTTGAACAAATTAAGAAATATACGGCCTACATAAAAAAGAACGAGCATGTTCCAGAAGATATGCCCCAATCCCGCATGAAAAAATGAATAGGTGACAATAGACCAGGGTTGTAATAAGAAATCAAAAAAGTCCTTAGGCAATTGAAACCACTGAACAATTGCGTCGCCATTCATACCCAACAAAAGTGTGAACAAGCCATTAACAATGAAAATGAGTACATTGATAGCTATGAGTTTCTCAGCTACCGATAATCTCGCATAATGATATTTTAAATTTCCTGTCGCCATTATTAATTCCAACGTTTATTGTTGAATTGGTTTTTCTTCCAATACCACATCATTATAAAACCAGCAATCGCCCCGCCCACATGGGCAAAATGCGCAATACCTTGTCCAAAAATACCATAACCTGTTACGCCCGAGAACAAATCCAAGGCAATTAAAACTGGGATGAATATTTTTGCCTTAATAGGTATGGGAAGGAATATCAGGAAAAGTTCGCTATTAGGATATGACATTCCGAAAGCTACCAAAATTCCATAGATTGCACCAGATGCACCCACTGCAGGTGTATTGTAAGCGCTCAAGAAGTTATCGATGGTACTTTTTGGTGCAATGTCATACCAACTTGGACTATATTGGCCACCAGATATGATCTCCATTATCTCATTTTTTGCTAAACCAGAGTTAACCAAAGCATCAATACCCTCATTAAAATAGTAATAATTCACCCCAGTATGAATAAGCGCAGCCCCCAGTCCTGCCGAAAAGTAAAAAAACAAGAACTTATTTCTTCCCCACATTCTTTCAAGTGGCGTTCCAAAGGCCCAAAGAGCGTACATATTGAAGCCAATATGCGCTAAACCACCATGCATGAACATATGTGAGACCATTTGCCAAATTCCAAAATTCTCATTTTTTGGAAACCATAATGAAAACCATTCATACATCTGGTCTCCGTATAACATGGTTGCTACAAATAATAGCACATTAATAATCAGTAAATGCTTAATAGCATCGGTTAATCTCCCCATCTAAATAAATTTTTTATCAATTTCATTTTCGGTTATGGTCACAAATACTGGTTTGTTAAACGGACTCACCATTGTTTCCTTACAAGCAAATAAATCGTTCACCAGCGCAAGTTGCGAACTATTGTTCAACACCTCCCCGGTCTTTACAGCCAAGGTTTTTGCCAAGGTCTTCGCCAGTACATCGGTTTGTGAAAAGCTATCTTCTGTGATTTCCAATTGAAAATCAGAAATCAACTGATCCAAAACAATGCCCACTTCACTTTCAGCAATCATTAATGGCACTCCTGTAACCATTACTTCCTCACCATCAACCTTTGAGAACACAAAACCAATGGTCGTTAGACTTTCTTTAATTTCTTTTAGCACATCAACATCTGTCTTAGAGAAAGATAAACGCAATGGAAATAACAATTGTTGGCTAACAGCTTCATTTACTGTAATATTCTTTAAAAACTGCTCGTACAGCACCCGTTGATGTGCCCTACTCTGATCAATGACCATCATACCCGATTTTATGGTAGTCACAATATACTTTCGGCGTAATTGAAAAGTGGTAGCTATGGTTTCCAAACGATCTTGTTGACCCTCGAATATGGACCCTGTAATCGTTTCAGATTCGAATTTTAAACTGCTAAAATCATTGTCTTTCCCAACTTTGGACTCTAATCCCACATAAAGATTCTCCCATCCTTCAGTACTCTGTTTTTTATACGTTCTGGCACCTGCGGAATTTTGCGGCCCTTCTTGAAAAGGATTAAACCCGCTATCAACAGATACTTTAGGCTGCAAAGCACCTCTGTCTCTATAATTATATGGCGTCTCAAGATTTTGATCATGTTCAAAATCCAGTGCAGGGACCACATTAAACTGGCCCAAGCTATGCTTGATCGTTGAGCGTAAAATAGCATACAACGTATGCTCATCATCAAATTTGACTTCAGTCTTCGTTGGATGAATATTGATATCTATTGAACCTGGGTCAACAGTCAAATACAAAAAATATCCAGGATAAGCATCGGATTTAATCAAACCTTCAAATGCCGATAATACGGCATGATGCAAATACGGACTTTTGATAAAACGATTGTTCACAAAGAAAAACTGCTCTCCCCTACTCTTTTTGGCAAACTGAGGTTTATTGATGAATCCAGAAATCTGAACTACTTGGGTTTCCTCATTAACCGGAACTAGTTTTTCATTGGTCTTACTTCCAAAAATATGCACGATGCGCTGTCTTTGGTTTGTCTGGGACAAATTGAACAGCTCGCTCCCATTATTATAAAAGTTAAAGGCAATGTTTGGGTGAGCCAAAGCCACCCTATGAAATTCGTCTATAATATGACGAAGCTCCACCTGATTCGATTTTAAAAAATTACGTCTTGCAGGAATATTGAAAAAAAGATTTTTAACTGATAGTGACGTTCCTTTTGGTGCTACACATACTTCTTGGAATTTAATTTCGCTACCTTCTATCTTCAAATGGGTAGCCATCTCTTCCTGTTCAGGCTTTGTCTGCATCTCAACATGGGCAATAGCAGCAATTGAAGCCAACGCTTCTCCACGGAACCCCTTTGTGTTCAAGTTGAATAAATCCTCTGCCTTTTGGATTTTGGAGGTCGCATGCCGCTCAAAACTCAATCGAGCATCGGTGGCACTCATACCCATACCATCATCGATTACTTGAATGAGAACTTTTCCGCCATCCTTAATAATAAGTTTTATTGAGGTTGCCCCAGCATCAATGGCATTTTCCAATAGCTCTTTAACTACCGATGCAGGTCGCTGTACGACTTCCCCAGCAGCTATTTGATTTGCGACATGGTCTGGCAAAAGTTTTATGATATCTGCCATTAGCCCTTATAGAATATAGATAAGTCAAAATCGATGATGTAGAGGAAAATAAAAATCAATACTGCCAAAATAACAATCATTCTTATTTTTAAATTTCGGTCTCCTTCGGTCTTTAAATCACCCATGGCCGAATTAAGTTTTCTCTTTATTCCTCTTGGGGTATCAATTGTGCTTCGGTATTTATCAAATTTTGATTCCATTTTATAAGGGTTGCCTTTTCCCTTATCGTCATAGAAACGAGGTTTATAATCGTACTTTCTGTTCTTTCCCCTTTTTGTTATTTTGCTGAACATACCCATTGCTTCCAAAGTTACTTAAAATCAAAAAATATGCTGTAAACCTATTGCCAAAATTTGTTAACAGAATTCCTATGTAAGCAGTTGGCCCTTGTATTCAACAGTAAAAAACCAATAACATAAAGTTAGGTGCAAGTTGTTTTTGGAATTTGGAAGCTTGGATTTACTTTCCTAATGCCGCCATTTTAATGGCAGCTATTGCAGCTTCGGTACCCTTATTTCCATGCTTACCACCGCTACGGTCTTTCGCCTGTTGCATGTTATTGTCGGTAAGTACACAAAATATCACGGGTGTATCATACAATACATTCAGGTCTTTGATGCCCTGTGCGGTAGCACTACAAACAAAGTCAAAATGTTTGGTTTCACCCTGAATGACACTTCCAATAGCGATTACAGCATCAACTTTTTGCGAATTGATCATCTTTTTTGAACCATAGGTCAGTTCAAAACTACCGGGAACATTCCAACGAATAATGTTATCTCCAAGCGCTCCACAGTCCAACAAGGCTTCATAGGCTCCGTCAAAAAGGCCTTCTGTAATTTCAGCATTCCATTCAGAAACAACAATCCCAAACCGAAAGTCCTTCGCGCTTGGGATTGTAGCTTTATCGTAAGCCGATAAATTCTTATTTTCGGTAGCCATTAGTTGGTACTTTTAGCCATTCCTATAAAAGCATCAATAGTTGTGGCCTCATCAGAAGATGAAAACTCATCTTTGATTCTCTGGAAATATTTCAAAGCTTTATCATGCTGCTTTAATTCCAAAGCTGTAACTCCTGATTTATAAAGGAATTTCGGAGTGGTATAGTCATTTACACTATGGGCAAATGCACTTTCGTAATATCCCAACGCATCTGCAGGTTGACCTAATTGCATAAAGGCATCACCTAAACCACCCTTTGCAAGGGATCCTAAAATGTCATCATCAGAAGAGAAATTCTCTAAATGCGAAATCGCATCCTCATATTTCTGCATATCCAAATAAGCCATCCCAGCTGAATAACTGGCTAAATTGGCCGCTTTTGTTCCTTTGTACTCCTCAATAATGTCCAAGAACCCATACTTACCCTCAGCACCGTTCAATGCCAAATTGTATAGCGAATCTTTGGCTGCTGTATTTGTTAAAGCTTGCTCAAAATATTGTTGTGGATATAAAAGTTCATTTGTTGCTTCTGCATCCTTTGGCTTCTGAATAAACTGACTATAAGCCAAATAACCTAAAACAGCTACTGCAATGACCCCAATGACCCCCAGGATATAATTCTGGTTTTTGGAAACCCATTCCTCGGTCTTCGAAGCACTCTCATCCAAGGTGCTAAACACCTCAGCGGTTGTACTTTCCTGCTCATTGAGTTTTTGCTCTTCAGCCTTGTTTTTCGGTTTAAAACCACGTTTTTTATAAGTTGCCATCAGTATTTTTATTAATCGCGCAAAAATAAAGGTTTTATTGAAATCCGGAGCGGTATTTATTCGTTATTTTTGGATATTTTGCAAGTTAGCCATGTTATAATATAAAAATCCGAAGGTTCCCAGAATGTTTCTCAAGAGATTATCCCTTATCAATTATAAGAATTTCGACTCCCGAACCTTTGAGTTTGACAGCAAGATCAATTGCTTTGTTGGACCTAACGGGGTGGGGAAAACCAATGCTTTGGATGCCATTTATCATTTGTCTTTTGGCAAAGGTTATTTTAACCCTGTTGCCACGCAAAACATAAAACATGAGGAAGATTTCTTTGTTATAGACGGCGATTTTCAAAAACTTGATCGGGAAGAAAAAATTGTCTGTAGCCTGAAAACAGGCATGAAAAAAATCATTAAAAGAAACGGTAAGGCCTACGAACGCTTGTCTGACCATATCGGCCTTATACCTTTAGTGATTATTTCCCCGGCAGACCGTGATTTAATTATTGAAGGGAGTGATACCAGACGAAAGTTCATGGATGGGGTCATCTCCCAATCAGACAAGAAATATTTACAGACGCTCATCAAATATAATAAGATACTCGTTCAGCGAAATTCGCTCTTGAAGTATTTCGTAGCAAATAATACTTTTGATGCTTCCACCCTATCGGTTTACGATGAACAATTGCATAATTATGGTTCTGAAATATTCAAAAAACGCTTGGAGTTTGTAGAAGCATTTATCCCTATCTTTAAGGAACAATATGCCGCTATATCAGGAGGCAACGAAAAAGTAACTTTGAGCTATGCCAGTAAGTTACTTGAGGATGATTTGTTAAGTCTTCTAGCCAAAAACGTTGAGAGAGACCGCATTTTGCAATATACAAGCATGGGCATACATAAAGATGATTTGATCTTTGAAATAACAGGGCATCCCATTAAAAAATTCGGTAGTCAAGGGCAGCAAAAATCATTCTTGATTGCCCTAAAGTTCGCTCAGTTCCACTTCATAAAGAAGCAGGCCAAAACTACGCCGATATTACTATTGGATGATATTTTTGATAAGCTTGATGAAAACCGGGTGGCTCATATCGTGAGTATGGTGGATAACGAAAATTTTGGACAGATTTTCATTAGTGATACCCATGCCGATCGTACCGAAGAAATTGTTAAAAACATACATCAATCCTATAAAATATTTAAATTGCAAAATGAATAAAATTGTGTCTTTCGGAATCTTTCTTATGTTGGTAGCATGCCAAAATAAAGTCTCACAAGAAGAACTTACCCTTTTAAACGGTTATTGGGAAATTGAAAAGGTTACATTGGCCAATGGACAAACAAAGGAATACAGTGTGAATACCACTGTAGATTACATTGAGGTAACAGGAATGTCCGGATATAGGAAAAAAGTCTATCCAAAGTTTGATGGCACTTTTGACACATCGAATGATGCTGAGCAATTTACAATCAGTAGGCAGCAAGACAGCTTTGAAATACACTATAAAAGCGAGCTTAGTGAGTGGGTAGAGGTCTTGGAATCCTTGGATGGGAATTCATTCTCAGTCACCAATACTGAGCAAATCACCTACTATTACAAAAGATTTGAACCCATTAATGTGGACAAATAATGGCAAAGCAAAAAAACGATAGCATTCCTATGAGTGAAGCCTTGAATGATTTTATTCAAAAAAACAAGCTGCAACATGGTATTGATAAAGTGAATGCTCGCGAAGCTTGGGTAAATTTAATGGGTAACGGAGTGAACAATTATACCACGGCTATTGAGCTCCGCAATGAAACATTATATGTTTCCTTATCCTCATCGGTACTACGAGAGGAATTAAGTCATGGCAAGTCCAAAATATTGGACATGCTCAATGAGGAGCTCGGTAAAAACCTGGTCAAAAAGATAGTTTTACGATAAAGATCAAGCAATAGAAGTCCTTTTCTTTTTTATGTAAGGGCGTCCAAAGTACCAAGAGGTTATGAATTAGGCCTGAGCTATTGCAAAAAAAGACCCCGCTTTTCAACGGGGTTAATTCAACTATATAATTTGATCGACTGCTTTGCAGTTTATCAAACCATTGTTTAATTAATATATTTCTCTTCCTGAAAAATGAAAAGCACCTTCTATAGCTGCATTTTCATCGCTATCTGAACCATGAACGGCATTCTCTGCAATGTCAGTTGCGAACAATTTACGTATAGTACCTTCAGCAGCTTCAGCAGGGTTGGTAGCCCCAATCAGTGCTCTAAAATCATCAACTGCATTTTCTTTCTCCAAAATTGCCGAAACAATTGGACCTCTTGTCATAAATTGAACCAAATCCGCAAAAAATGGACGTTCTATATGTATTTCATAAAATTTCTCAGCATCCCTTCTGCTCAACTGAGTATATTTTAAAGCCACGATCTTAAAACCTGCAGAAGTAATTTTCTCTAAAATGGCACCAATATGTCCATTTTCAACCGCATCCGGTTTGATCATTGTAAAAGTTCTGTTTGTAGTCATTTGTAAAAATTTTGGGCAAAAATACGTTTTATTCATGAATCGGCAAGGCCCAATTAGCGTGCATTTTTTATCCTGGAATTTCGCTGTTATCACCCATCAGAATAAAAAGCCCTTTTTTTGATTGAAGCCTTTTTTTGACCAAACCAAAACTATTTTCAAATACCAATTTTACTTTCCAGTTCGGATTAACGTCATTCCCAAAGGCTGGGTTCTTAGGTAAAAGTTGCCTTTTATGATGAAAATCAATGCTATATTGCTATCTTTGCGCGCATGAATTTAGAGGAAATAAATGCGGTAAAGGAACTGCTTTCAAAACCCCAGAAAATCGTAATTGTCCCCCATAAGAACCCTGATGGCGATGCTATTGGCTCAACCTTGGCATTATGGCATTATTTACAAAACATAGGGCAAGCAGCCACGGTTATCGCCCCAAACGATTACCCTAAATTCTTAAAATGGATGCCCGGGCATGAACATATTCTCAATTTTGAAAAAGAGAATACACAGGCTAAGGAAAAAATAGAAGAGGCTACACTGATTTTCACTTTGGACTTCAATCATTTGGGACGTATAGGTCAAATGGAATCCTATCTTGAAGAAGCCAATGCGCCTTTCATTATGATCGACCACCACCAAGCACCATCTGATTACGCCCAATTCATGTATTCAGATGTGAGTATGAGTTCAACCTGTGAAATGATCTATAATTTCATTGAGTTCTTGGGTGATGACGATAAAATTACGCCAGAAATAGCCGATTGTATTTACACAGGCATAATGACAGATACCGGTTCATTCAAATATTCATCTACGACCAGTAGAACCCACAAAGTGGTTGCTGCACTTATTGAAAAAGGAGCTGAAAATACGAAAGTTCACAATCTGGTTTATGATACCAATACACCAAGTAGATTACACCTTTTAGGTTGTGCCCTAAAAAATATGGTGATTTTAGAAGATTATAATACGGCCTATATTACACTGAGTCAGGACGAACTTGATACCTATGGCTATCAAAAAGGGAACACCGAAGGGTTTGTTAATTACGGACTTACCTTATCCGGTATTTGTTTTGCAGTAATATTTATAGAAAACAAGGAAGAAGGAATTATAAAAATATCGTTCCGTTCTGAAGGTGATTTCTCGGTAAACGAGTTTGCACGAAAACATTTTAATGGTGGCGGACATACCAACGCAGCTGGGGGTCGAAGTGAAGTTTCCCTTAGTGAAACCGTCGCTTATTTTGTTTCCTTATTGCAAGCCTATAAAGAACAATTAAATTCATGAAACAACTGCTCCTAATTTTGTTGGTTTTTACTTTGGCAAGTTGCGGAAGCCCTGAGCCTCGACGACCAGTTAAGGTCAAAAGTGGAAGTTTTAATGCATCTGTTGAAAGAAGCAAAAAACTCTTGGCCTTGGAAGAACGCATGATGAATGCCATTATGGAAAAAGATTCATTGCGGAAATACGAACATAGTGCTGCTGGTGCATGGTATTATTACCAGCAAAAAAATGAAGCGGATGCTTACACACCTCAACCCAATGATTTGGTAACACTCACTTATAATGTAGTGGGCTTTAACAATGATACCATTTATTCTGGTGAAGAAATAGGTATTTTAAAATACAAAGTAGATAAACAAGAGCTTTTTCCCGGTTTACGCAATAGCATCAAACTTTTAAAAGAAATGGAAACGGCCACTTTTTTGTTTCCGTCTTCATTGGCATATGGCTACCATGGCGATGATAATAAAATTGGAATCAATGTTCCGATTAAATCAACAATAACGGTATTAAAAATCGAAAAACAACAAGATAGTATTCAAAATTAAAATGAGAAAAATGAGAAAAACATATGTATTGATTCTAACAATTGCCTTGGCATTGACGAGCTGCAAAACGGGTAAGCATGCCGATTTAGGTGATGGGATATTTGCTGATATTCAAACCAACAAAGGTGATATAGTTGTTAAATTAGAACACACTAAAACGCCTGTAACCATTGCTAATTTTGTATCCTTGGCCGAAGGAAACAGTCCGTTTGTAAGTGAGGAGTTTAAAGATAAGAAGTATTACGATGGACTTACATTTCATAGGGTAATGAAAGATTTTATGATTCAGGGTGGTGACCCAACAGCAACAGGCACTGGTAATCCAGGTTATAAATTCAAAGATGAGTTCAATGATTCGTTGGTTCATGATAGGAAGGGAATCTTATCTATGGCCAACGGCGGGCCAATAACTAACGGTAGTCAGTTTTTTATCACCCTCAAACCTACCCCATGGTTAAATGGCTTTCACACCGTTTTTGGTGAAGTAATGAAAGGTATGGATGTTCTTGATACCATTGCCAATGTTGCAACATCACAAGCTCCCCAAAAAGACAAACCTGTGGTTGATGTGGTTATGAACACGGTTGAAATCATCAGAAATGGTAAAGCCGCTAAAAAATTCGATGCGGTACAAATCATGACCGATTATTTCGCTGAAGAAGAAGAGCGTTTGGCTATTGCCAAAAAAGAAAATCAAGCCAGAATGGAAGCTTACGAAAAAATGCTTCCCGCTTTTGTAACTGAATTGGCAGAAATGAAGAAAAAAGCAAAAGCCCTGCCATCAGGATTACAAATTCACAGCCTAGTTGAAGGAACTGGGGAGCGACCTAAAATTGGCCAACAAGTAAAAGTATTCTATGCTGGTTATTTGGAGAATGGCACCTTATTCGATAGCAATGTGGAAGAAATTGCCAAAAAGTTCAATACCTATGACGAACGAAGAAAACAAGGTCGTGGCTACGAGGCAACGCCCATGTTATATAGTCCAGAGGCGAGATTATTCCCTGGTTTTAAGGAAGGCCTTTTAACAATGAAAATAGGCGATAAGATTCGTGTATTTATGCCACCACATCTAGGGTTGGGTGAACAAGGTGGTGGTCCTATCCCACCAAATTCAAACTTAATATTTGATATAGAAGTTACCGGTATAGCGGAGTAAGGTAATTTTCAACATAAAAAAAGCCCTGACGAAAACGTCAGGGCTTTTTTATTGATCTGTACTGGGCTATTTTTTCCAATTCTGCGACTTCATCATTATGGTCGCTTTCAGAATATCCTTTTGTGAAATCTGACCCACCAGTTTACCATCCTCAACAATGGGAAAGCGACGTCGTTTGTCACTCAGGAATTTATTAGCAGCATCAAAAATATTCATATTACCATCAATGGTCTCGACATTTTTGACCATTCGGTTCTCAATTTTATCATTTTCCGGTGGCATGTTATAATACCTACTCTCACTTATGTGTTTAATACAATCCCCTTCAGAAATAATGCCAACCAACTCGTTCTTATCATTGACCACAGGACCACCCGATATTTTATTGTTTATCAAAGAATCTATAACGTCTTCAACTGATTGTTCAGGCCTAAAAGTGATTAATTTGGTAGTCATAAAATCACTTACTTTAAAGGGAATATCCTCGGTTGACTGTTGGTTCTTTCTCGCTCCCTGAAAACTTTTAATACCCATAATAATCGATTTAACTATTACTTAAAGTTACTTAAATTTAATTAGTTGCCTTATAATACTATGTTAATTCATCTTCAACACTAAATGGTGCTATGCTTAACCTTTAGGGATATCCTTTAAAATTTCCTGTACAAAATTCCAGAATTTTTGCACTGAAGATATGCTTACCCGTTCATCTGGGGAATGCGCCCCTTTGATTGTTGGACCAAAACTTATCATATCCATTTTAGGATAATTCTGCCCCAAAATACCACATTCCAATCCCGCATGACAAGCTACCACATCTGGTTTTGCACCAAATAAGGTCTCATATTTACTTTCCAACACCCTTAATATGGCAGAATCCGGATTAGGGTTCCAACCTGGGTATTCCCCGTCCATGTTCACTTCGCAACCGGCCAATTCAAAAGCGGATTTCAAGGCGTTTGCAAGATCCATTTTAGCGGAATTAACAGAAGAACGTGTTAAACAGCCTATTTTTATTTCACCATTTCTTACAGCTACCCTAGCGACATTATTGGAAGTTTCCACCAGATCAGCAATGGCAGCACTCATTGCATACACTCCGTTATGGGCCGCATAAATGGCCCTTATCAACTTTTCCTGGGTGTCTTTCTGCATTACTTTAGCAGGCGCTTCTTTCCATTCCAAAGAAATGGTCAGCTCTGGTTCGTTCACTGAAAGTTCAGATTTGATTGTTTCACCCCATTGTGTAAATTCAGCCTCAAAAGCTGATTTCTTGGAGCTTTTTACCGCCACTTGGGCAAAACTCTCACGAGGGATGGCATTTCGTAAACTTCCCCCATCAATTTCGGCAACTTGCAGGTCAAACTTTTCCAAGCCATTAAAGAGCAAACGATTCATGATCTTATTGGCATTACCCAATCCTTTATGAATATCCATACCGCTATGGCCTCCTTGTAAATTCTTGACGCTTATCAAACATCCCACAGAATCAATAGCCGCATTTTCTTGCGTGTACTTTCTTGTTGCCGTAACATCAATACCTCCAGCGCATCCAATATCCAGCTCATCATCTTCCTCAGTATCTAAATTCAATAAGATTTCTCCCTGTAAAACACCTCCTTCAAGCCCCATGGCCCCAGTCATTCCGGTTTCTTCATCTATGGTGAACAAGGCTTCCAAAAAAGGATGTTGCAAATCAGTACTTTCCAACAAGGCCATAATCGTAGCCACACCCATACCATTATCAGCACCCAAGGTTGTTCCCTTAGCCCTTACCCAATCGCCATCAACGAACATCTTAATGCCCTCGACATCAAAATCAAAATCGGTATCTGCATTTTTCTGGTGCACCATATCCAAATGGGATTGCAGGGTTATCTTTTTTCTGTCTTCCATTCCGGTCGTTGCCGGTTTTCTTATAATCACATTACCAACGGCATCTGAAAAGGTCTCAAGACCAAGTGATTTACCAAAATCCAACATAAATTGGATCACTCGTTCCTCCTTTTTAGAAGGTCTTGGCACTTCATTTAAATCGGAAAATTTATTCCAGATCACCTTTGGCTCGAGTTCTCGTACTTCTTTGCTCATAACTTTGATTTTGTGTTTCAAAAATACGGTTTGCGAATTAACTTTAACCCATTAATGCCTATTTTTGATTCAATGGCTTACAAAATTAAAAATTGGGTTGCCCTATCGATAATTCCGCAGATTATTATTGTAAAATGGTTGGCAAACTATCCTGATGCGGTCGAGCAATATTACAGCGAGGGCATATATCCCTGGATATCAAAATTCTTCAGGATTTTATACGGATGGATTCCTTTCTCTATAGGTGATATTTTCTATTTTATACTGTCTGTTTTGGCCATACGGTATGTGATAAGGCATTGGTTCGAAATTCGCACCTATCCTTTCCGATTTTTACGCAATGTGCTTTTTATATTATCAATCGCTTACTTCACCTTTCATCTGCTCTGGGGCATGAATTATTACCGTCAACCTTTGGCAGAAAAGTTCGCTTTAACTGAAGAACACACCGATGATGAACTATTAGATCTTGTAGAAACCCTGATTTTAAAGGCCAACGAACTTCAATTCAGTATAACCAAAGACACAGCACTGGCGGTTGAAATTCCGTATTCCAAAAAAGAGATTTTTGATAAAACTTTAATTGGTTATGACCACTTGGAAAAGGCCTATCCGTTTATTTCCTATACAAAACCAAGCATTAAAAAATCAATCTTTAGTACGGCTTTGACGTATATGGGTTATGGGGGGTATTTAAACCCATTTACCCATGAGGCTCAGGTAAACGGCCGACTCCCCAACTTTAGGTTTCCCGTGGTAAGTGGCCACGAAATTGGGCATCAGGTGGGGTACTCTGCTGAAAATGAGACCAATTTCATAGGGTATTTGGCCACCATTCATAATCCTGATATCTATTTTCAATATTCGGCCTATGCCTATGCCCTGGGGTACACGCTGAGTGATATTCGCCGGCATGATGAAGAAAAATTCAAAGAACTATATGCCAGAATGAACCCTGGTATTCAAAAAAACTTCCAGGAAATGGCCGATTTTTGGCAGTCTTTCGAAAATCCGTTGGAACCTGTCTTCAAGTCCATTTTCGATACCTTCTTAAAGGCCAATAACCAAGCCAAGGGCATCAAGAGTTATAGTGCCGTGGTTTCCCTATTGGTTACTTATCATAAGGAGCATCCGGTAAAACGTTAAAAAAAGTTAACATAACTGATTATTTACAGCACATCCTATATCTTTAGAGAGACTAATTAACTAAACCTTTAATATGAAAATAAGACTTCTGGCGCTCGCCATTCTATGGTGTGGTGCAACTTTATTTGCCCAGGATTACTTTCCGGAAAATGATGGGGTAAAATCAAAAAACAACAATTACACGGCATTTACGAACGCCAAGATCTTCATTACACCTACCCAGGTTGTTGAGCAAGGCACCTTGCTTATTCAAAACGGGAAAGTGGTACAGGTAGGCAAATCGGTTACGCTACCAAAAAACACAGTGACTATTGATTTGGATGGAAAATCAATCTATCCCTCTTTTATCGATATCTATTCTGATTTTGGGGTAAGCAAACCAAAACGTGCCGAAGGCGGCGGGCGTTCACCTCAATATGATGCCACTCGGGAAGGTTTCTACTGGAACGACCATATTATGCCTGAGAGCAATGCGATCAGCAAATTCAAATATGAAGACAAAAAGGCCAAAGAATTACGTGATGCCGGTTTTGGTGTTGTCAATTCGCACATTCAGGACGGTATTGCCCGTGGAACCGGTGTTCTAATAGCTTTAAACGGACAAGCGGATGATGCAAAAAGGGTAATTGATGATAAATCGGGCCACTATTTCTCCTTTTCAAAAAGTGTGGCTTCAAGACAAAGCTACCCTACTTCATTAATGGGTGCCATGGCTTTGCTTCGACAAATGTATACTGATGCTGATTGGTATGCCAAAGGCAATGTGGCTACCAAAGACCGTTCCTTGGAGGCATTGAATGCCAATAAAGGATTGGTTCAGATTTTTGCAGCTGGCGATAAGGGCAATGTACTGAGAGCCGATGGTATTGGTGATAAAAACGGGATTCAATACACGATTTTAGGTGGCGGTGATGAATATGAAACTATTGCCGATATAAAAAACACCAATGCAAAACTTATTCTGCCGTTGAACTTTCCGGATGCCTATGATGTGAGCAATCCGTACCAGGCATTGTATGTTTCTTTGGAAGACATGCGTCACTGGAACCAAGCCCCGGCAAATCCGAAAATATTGGCGGAGCATGGAGTTACTTTTTCTTTTACGCTTAACGGATTAAAATCCCCAGCGAAACTCAAGGAAAAATTACAAAAGGCCATTACCTACGGACTTTCAGAAACCAAGGCATTGGAGGCCTTGACAACCGTTCCTGCGCAGATTTTAGGCAAATCAAATAAAATTGGGTCCTTGCAACAAGGTAGTTACGCCAACTTCTTGATTACTTCAGGTGCTATTTTTGATAAGAGCACCACCCTTTATGAGAACTGGGTACAGGGTACCAAAAATGTCATCAATGATAAGGACCAAAAAGATATTCGCGGGGATTATGATCTTATGGCGGGGAATGAGTCCTTTAAACTTTCAATTACCGGTGAACCCAGTAAGCCTAAAGCTGAAGTTAAAAAGGATACCAATAAATTAAAATCAAAAATCGCCTATAAAGATGGTTGGATGGACCTTTCTTTTACCCAAGACGATAAGCTATATCGTATGGCAGGGTTGGTCAAAGGCAACAACACTACAATCAAAGGAAGATTGATAGGTCCCTTAGGGAAGGAATCTACTTTTAAGGCAACGCAGACCAAAGCTTTCGCTGAAAAAGAGAAAGAGAAAAAAGAAGCCGATAAACCAGAAGTAGTGGCCGTTACCTATCCCAATTTGGGCTATGGGTATTCCGCCATTCCTAAAGCTGAGGACATTTTGTTCAAAAATGCCACGGTATGGACGAGCGAAGCTGCGGGAATCCTAGAAAATACAGATGTGTTGGTCAAGGACGGTAAAATCTCAAAAATCGGACAAAACCTGAATGCAGGTCGTGCCAAAGTAATCGATGCTTCAGGAAAGCATCTTACTGCAGGCGTAATCGATGAACATAGTCATTTGGCAGCCTTGGCCATTAATGAGGCAGGCCATAATTCAACCGCCGAAGTAAAAATGGAAGATGTGGTTGACCCTGAGGATATTGACATTTACCGCAATTTGGCAGGGGGCGTTACTTCTTTGCAATTGCTTCACGGTTCTGCGAACCCCATTGGTGGGCGCTCTGCAATTTTAAAGCTGAAATGGGGAGAAAGTGCACAGAATATGATCTATAGCAATTCGCCCAAGTTCATCAAATTTGCTTTGGGTGAAAATGTAAAACAAAGCAACTGGCAGAGCTTTAGCCGTTTTCCACAGACACGAATGGGAGTTGAACAAGTGTTTATGAATTACTTTCAACGGGCCAAGGAATACGAGGTCAAAAAGAAAAGCGGGCAACCCTATCGCCATGATGAGGAAATGGAGACCTTGGTCGAAATACTTAACGGCGAGCGTTTTATCAGTTGTCATTCCTATGTGCAGA
>CBDUKE010000016.1:0-41814 GCA_965367725.1 uncultured Maribacter sp.
TAGACTTAGGATCTAGTGCCGCAAGGTGTGAGAGTTCGAGTCTCTCCGCCCGTACTTTATAAAACCTCAACAGATTGTTAATCAATGTGTTGAGGTTTTTCATTTATTTTAATTGTACGATTATTGTATGTTAAATATTCTACAAGTCAATATTGTCTGTGATTTAAGTTTTAATTAGAAAGGGATAATACAACGCTTAAAAAAATTTCTATTATAATCACCCAAACAATAAATCCTGTATTTGATTTGGCGCTGTTTGTTGCTTCGAATATTGTATAATTGGAATAAAGGATTTCCATAATACTGGGATAAGGCTCAATTTCTTACAACAATTTAAAACCGATGGGGATGCTGTAGGGAACCTTGACAGCGCGCCCTCGTTGTTTTCCAGGTACCATTCTTGGTAAAGTGGATATAATGCGCTCCGCTTCCGCTTCGAGAAGTTTGTCCGGTCCGCGGGTTCTTATCTGGCTTATGCGGCCATCCGTATCTATGACGAACTGCACATATACCTTTCCTTCGATACCCATTTCTACCGCTATTTCCGGATATTTAAACTTTTTAGCAACATGTTCCTGAATCTTTTGTTGGAAACAAGCTCTTTTCTCTTTCTTTGTACCTTGCTCGCAGCCAGGAAACACGGGAATATCCTCGATAACGGCAAAAGGCACTGATATTTCTTCCTCTTCTTCACCCACCTCAACATCATCAACATCAACTACTGCCTCGACCTCTTGGTCTTGACTAGATTCGGTACTCTCGATTACAGTTTCTTCGATTTCAGCGGCATCCTCGACGACTTCAATAATTTCAGGGGCGGCAGGAGGAGCCGGTGGTGGTGGAGTTTTAATCTGTTCCGTCGTCGGAACTTCTTCGTCCAACACATCCTGAACATTCATAGAAATTTGGTACTCATTTGTTTTATCATACGTTTTCCATTCCAAACCACGCCAAACCAAAAACATAACAACAGCCAGCCCTATGACAAAATAAGTGCCGCTATTTCTTCTTAAATCCACTTTTGGATTTTTTTTTGGTTCCATGACCTGTGTATTTAACTACTTTAATTTATGCCAATGATTAGATTTTGTCAATGATATTCATCATGTTCCGTATTGGGGAAGTAATTATGTCATTTTTCCTTTAAGAATTCTTATCTTCTATCTATATGGAAGAAGGAGATAGACCGCAATTACTTATAGCCAATACAGTGTTCGTAAAGCAGTTTTATGCGTGAACAATCAGCTAATCGAGAATATGGTTTAAAGTAGGTTAAATCTCTTTAGGAACATTACTGTACTTGTCCAAGGTATGGCCACCTATAAAACTTTTATAGATTAAAAGTTCTGTAATTGTTCTAATGCCCCTTTTACACTATCAACAGGAAGTTTGCAGGTATTGTCACGGCATACATAAATAAAGGTGCCTTCAGCTACATACCTTCCTTCGAATAGAGGTAATTCACTTTCTTTGGTACTCCCAACAATTAGCGTATTGGGTAAGTGCTTTTTATGCAAATCACTTGTCACTTTTTCAGCATTGGTGCCTACAACCGCAATTTCGAAGAAAGGGTAGACTTTTTTCAAAAATGAAGAAGCCCATTGGGTATAACTCCCTATACTTTCTTGTAAAAGTGGTTGCATGGACGCTAGCATAGATTTGGCCCTATTCATATAGTCCTTATTATATTCAATATGGCCCAAATCGATCAAGTTGTCGCACATTACAGCATTTGGGGAAGGTATTACGCCATCATCATTTTTAATGATTTTGGCTATGAGTGAATTACTGCTATTGAATTTGTAAAAGTTTGAAGCCCCATCTTTGAATTTTTTTTCGGTTGATTCAGTCAATTGCTGGGCGAATTCCAAATATTGGGCATCAAGTGATGCACTGTATAAGTTTAATGAAGCATTGGCCAAAAAGGCATAATCTTCCAGAAATCCTTCGGAACGTTTGCTATCCTTTTTATAGGAATGTACAAGTTGTTTATCGCGGTAAGCAGATTCCTTGATTGCAGTGTATATTGATTCGGCCTCATTCAATAGTTTTCGATCTCCAAAAGCTTTGTATGCGTCAACATATCCATTGATCAACAATGCATTCCAAGAAACAATTATTTTATCATCAATTCTGGGTTTAACCCTTTCCTCTCTGGCTTTCAACAAACGTATCCGCCAATCTTCCTTGAGTTCCACTAGTTTACTTACTGTAATCTGATGTTCTTTTGCGAAGATTTCATCATCCTTACTTTTGCGTAGGACAATTTTACCACCTTCCATTTTTTTACTGGAGACCGTATTGTAATATGCTGAGAACAAATCATGGTTATTGTCAATAAGAATCTTTAACTCTTCTTTAGTCCATACATAATACTTACCCTCTTCACCATCACTATCCGCATCAATGGCCGCGTAATAACCACCATCGTTATTTTTCATTTCCTTTTGTAAAAAAGCGATAGTTTCTAAAGCAATTTGTTTATAAAGGGGGTCTTTAAAGATGGTATATGCTTTGGAATAAAGACTGATAAGCTGTGCATTATCGTAGAGCATTTTTTCGAAATGGGGAATATTCCATTGGGAATCTGTGCTATACCGGTAAAATCCGCCAGCTATGTGGTCATAAATGCCGCCTTTGGCCATTTGGTCCAAGGTTGTTTTTACATGGGAACTGGCTGCTTTATCATTGGATAATACGGCATAATCCAATAAGAAATCAAGATTGCCAGGCAACATGAATTTTTGTGCCCCAGTATTTCCTCCCCATTTTGAATCCCATTGCTTTGCCCATTGGTCAACTCCTTCATGAAGTGCTTCAGCGGTTATACCAACGCTTTCTTCGTTTTCTTCTATAAGGTTAACCTCTTGAATACCTTTTGCAACCATATCGGCATACTCATTGGCCTTGTTCGGATCGTCTTTGTAAAGTTGATTTATCTTTTGCAAAACTTTATTCCACTGTGCATTGGTATGGTAGGTTCCGCCATAAATAGGTTTTCCATTAGGCAATACAATAACGTTTAGCGGCCAACCACCATTACCAGACATTAATTGTACGGCGGTCATATAAATCTGATCAACGTCTGGCCGTTCCTCCCGATCTACCTTTATACTAATGAAATCCTTGTTCATGATTTCTGCCACTTTTTCATCTTCAAACGTCTCTTCCTCCATAACATGGCACCAATGGCATGATGAATAGCCGATACTTATGATCACCAATTTATCGTCCTTTATGGCCTCCTCGAACACCTTATCGCTCCATGGTTTCCAGTTTACGGGATTATGGGCATGCTGCAATAAATATGGACTGGTTTCTTTAATCAATTCATTTGTGAAGGCATGGTTTTCAATTTGTGCCTTATCCTTACAAGACATAAAAAACACAAAGCAAATAAGGATAAAACGATATGAGGTAGTCTTGAAATTAAGTCTTTGAATCATAATCAATATAATTGGATGCCAAATTACAACACCGTGTTGAATGTTTTAGTTAAAATAAGGCTTAAAACTATAAAACTTTTACTGGGATTGGGCTTGATATTCATATAAAAATGGAAGACAAAGCAAACTCATTGGCATTTAAATATGTATATCCATACTTCTTAAAACAATGAATAATTACGGTCATCTTATTTGGAATCTTACGTAACTATAATTTTGCAAAAAAGATGATTAAAAATCATGAAGTTTGGATAACAAAAAAGGCCCATTTTTTAATGGGCCTGTGAATCGTTAAGCAATAGTCTTAAAATAAATAGGGAGGCAATATTTGGGGAAATTTCCGAATTAATTGGTCTATATAATACCAACTGCGGCCAATAGTAGACCACCAACAACGGCTAGCAAAATAGCGACTAAAATCACTACCATAATGCCTAAAAAGCCATTGAGTACTTTAGTACCAAAAGTAATTTCCTGCTCCATAATTTTATTGATTTATACTCCAATGTAAGGAATTGTTGCCAAAAAATTATCGCTTTTCTTGATTATTTCGACTAAATGCCTATTGTTTAGTATGTTCAGCGGTTGTATGACAAAATAAATCGGTGAACAGGAAAAAGGCTGTTATTAGGATTTGGATTTATGACCACTGAGTTTATCACTCAATTCTTCTAAAGAAACACCTTTGGTCTCGGGCATCATAAAAAGCACAAACAACAATTGTAAGACCATCATACCTGCAAAGAACATAAAGATTGGCCAAGGATTGTCTTTAAATACTCCTTTATCCGAATCTAAGAAAATCGGTGTAACCAAAGTTATGATTGCAGCAAATATCCAATGTGTCCCAGTACCCCAAGATTGGCCAAAAGCCCTAATTTTATTAGGGAAAATCTCAGAAATGAATACCCATATAACTGCTCCTTGCCCTATGGCATGCGAAGCAATGAAAACAAGTATAAAAGTCAATAATAATACCGAGCTTGCGCCAGTGTAAAAACACCATCCGACCATTCCAAGACTTATAATGTACCCTATAGAGCCTATTTTCATAAGTTGTTTTCTCCCCAATCTATCAATCAACCAAACCCCCACAAAAGTGAAAATGAGATTTACAATGCCTATGGATATTGAACTAAATAAGGATTCTTGGGCTGCGAGCCCCGCTCTTTCCAAAATTTCCGGGGCGTAGTACAAAACAAAATTGATGCCTGAAAGCTGATTGAAAAAAGCAATCAAAAATGCCAATATCAAGGGTGTTTTATAATTGCCTGAAAACAATTTTTCCTTTGCTGCACCAACGGGATTATGGGCCTTGATATCATCTAGTTTTTTGAGGGCTTGCTCATCATTATAAATTAGTTTTAATGTTTTCAATGCGCCCTCATCATCCCCTTTTTGAAGGACCAACCATCTTGGGCTATTGGGAATACTGATAACCAAAAGGGTATAAATCAGTGCTGGGATAGCTTCTACCCCAAGCATCCATCTCCAGTCGTTCTCGCCACCAAATCCTTGTAAGAGATAATTGCTAATAAATGCAATTAGGATTCCTAATACCAAATTAAATTGGTACATACCACCCAATTTACCTCTATTTTCCGGTGATGATATCTCAGAAATATATATAGGTGCCGCAACCGAGGATGCCCCTACACCCAATCCGCCAATAAATCTAAAAAAAGAGAACATATAAGGATCGGTGGCAATTCCGGAGCCCAAAGCGGAAACCGCATATAAAATACCAATCCAAAACAGGGTTTTCTTTCTTCCAAAACGGTCACAAGGAATGCCGCCGAAAAGTGAGCCTACCACAGTTCCCCATAATGCCATAGACATAATAAATGTTCCATGAAACCATGGAGAGGTGTCCCAAAGTTCTTTGATGGGCAGGTTTGCCCCACTGATGACTACGGTGTCAAAACCAAATAAAAAACCTGATAATGCTGCAGTTAATGAAATTCGAAAAAGCTTGGAATTCATAGGTTGGTTTCTTGGTTTGGGTAAAACTAGCAAAAATTACCTAACCAAAAACACCTACATTTTTAGCATTGCCACTTTTGGTCTTAGAGAATCCAAGTCCTTGGATTTTTTCCGTTTTTTTAAAATACTATCTCGGGAGCGATCATTGGGTTGGGGATAGCTTTTTTTTGGAGTGAGCCTTGGTCTTTGGTGCTCCTCCGCAGAAGGGATGCTATTATCTTGCTTCGGTGAATTTTCTTGCTTCGTTTGGGTGTCCCTGCAAGAAAAAATGATCAAACAAAACAATGTCAAAAGCACAAAAATTTGGGGAAATTTCATAGTGGCTTAATATTCGTGTCATAATAATCTACGAATGTGAGCCATTACTTGGACGCTTGCGCCTTTATTTTCTTTGACGAAATTTGAGTTTATTACCCCTGTGTTTTTTAAATATTCTGGGTTTTCAAGAAGCTTAACTATAGTAGTAGTGAATTCATCATAGTCTCTAGT
The DNA here is from genome assembly GCA_965367725.1 of uncultured Maribacter sp. GTDB lineage: Bacteria > Bacteroidota > Bacteroidia > Flavobacteriales > Flavobacteriaceae > Maribacter_A. The sequence goes on from CBDUKE010000016.1 coordinate 5,919, forward strand.
CACTAAAATACCGTTTTCAGCTACCAACTTTTCAGCTTCATTAAAACCTTTGTAATCGGGACCTATTAATATAGGAATTCCGAAAACAGCTGGTTCCAAAGTATTGTGCAATCCAGTTGCGAAAGCGCCACCTACGTAAGCAATATCAGCATAGCTATATATTTTGGTCAAAAGACCTACGGTATCAATGATAAGAACTTCGCAGGATGAAATGTCATTATGCTCAATTTCAGAATAAAGAACAACTTTTTTTGAGATTGACTTTTTTAAGGATTGAATGTGCTCTGTTTTGATATTGTGTGGGGCAAATACGAATTTGAGATGCTTTTGTGTTTCATTGATAAATTTAACGATGATTTCCTCATCTTCAGGCCATGTGCTTCCAGCTACAAAACAGGTTTCATTTCCTTTAAATCGTTCCATAAAAGAAAGTTTGTTATCCCTTTCCAAAATTTCAGCCACCCTATCAAATCTTGTATCTCCACTAAGGGTGGCATTATTAAGATTTATGCTCTTAAGAAGTGCTACTGAATTATTATCCTGAACAAAGAAATGGGTAAAAGCTTGGAGTGCCTCTCGCATGATACCTCCGTACCATTTAAAAAACACCTGTTCTTTTCTGAAAATCGCTGAAATCAAAAGTATTGGGACCTGTTTCTCTTTGAGTTCTTTTAAGTAGTTGGGCCAAATCTCATATTTAACAAAAATAGCCAACACGGGATTTACTGTTTCAATGAAACATTTTGCATTTCTTCGAGTATCCAATGGTAGATAAACCACAGCATCGGCCACGGCGGTATTTTTTTTAATCTCGTAGCCTGAAGGCGAAAAAAAAGTAACTACTATTTTGTAGGTAGGATAGGTGATTTTAAGTTTTTCAATGACCGGCAACCCCTGTTCAAATTCGCCTAAAGAGGCAACATGTATCCAAATGGTTTTATTTTCTTTTTGAATTTTATTTTTTAAAATTGAAAAAGTCTGGCTTCTACCTTGAACGAAAAGTTTGATTTTGGGATGAAAAAGAGCCACTATTTTTAAGTGGAACCACGTGATGTATACGATGAGATTATAGATAAAATACACTTGGTTATCGTTTGTCGCTAAAATACGTTTCTTTCGAGAATAGTTCCTTATTTTTGCAATTATACTACTCTAATTCTTACAGATGCGTAAAATACAAATGGTTGACCTAAACGGTCAATACCAATCCGTCAAAGAGCAAATTAATTCATCAATAGCGAATATTCTAGAAACCTCAGCCTTTATCAATGGCCCAGAAGTACATGCTTTTCAAAAGGAGTTGGAGGCGTATCTAGGGGTAAAACATGTTATTCCTTGTGCCAATGGTACAGATGCCCTGCAGATTGCAATGATGGGTTTGGGATTGCAACCCGGTGATGAGGTCATAACGGCAGATTTTACCTTTGCGGCAACAGTTGAGGTCATTGCACTACTGCAATTAACACCTGTTTTGGTAGATGTTGAGAAAGATACATTTAACATTGATATTTCGGCAATTGAAAAGGCCATTACACCAAAAACGAAAGCCATTGTACCGGTACACCTTTTTGGTCAATGTGCGAATATGGATGCTATAATGGCTTTGGCCGAAAAGCATAATGTATACGTGATTGAAGATAATGCCCAAGCTATCGGTGCAAACTATACAGGAGAAAATGGGAAAAAGCAAAAAGCAGGAACAATTGGCCATGTAGGTTCCACTTCGTTTTTTCCATCAAAAAACTTAGGGTGCTATGGTGATGGGGGAGCCATTTTTACGAATGATGATGCTTTGGCTCATACGATAAGAGGAATTGTTAACCATGGCATGTATGAAAGATACCACCACGACGTTGTTGGGGTAAATTCTAGATTGGATTCCATTCAAGCTGCTGTTTTAAGGGCTAAACTTCCTTTACTGGACGGTTATTGCAATGCTAGAAGAGAGGCCGCCAGAAAATATTCTAAAGCTTTTAACGGGCAAGATAATATAGTGGTGCCAGTGACTGTGAATAATTGTGAAGGTATTTGTGATACCTGCGATTGCCATGTTTTCCATCAATATACACTTAGGATAACCAATGGCAAACGCGATGCGTTAGTACAACACTTGAATGACAATCAAATTCCGTGTGGTGTGTATTATCCGATTCCATTACACAAACAGAAGGCATACGCTGATGCACGTTATAATGAAAAAGATTTTCCAGTGACCAATCAATTGGTGAAAGAAGTTATCTCACTTCCTATGCATACCGAATTGGATGACGAACAGATTGCCCATATTACCAATACTGTTATCGATTTTGTTAGTGGTAGTTAACAAAGGGGGTTAAATTTGATAATCAATACTAAACCAATACAGATGAAAATATTAGTGACAGGCGGTTTGGGATTTATAGGGTCCCATACTGTTGTAGAACTGCAAAATGAAGGTTTTGAAGTTGTTATTATTGACGATTGTTCAAATTCTTCCGAAAAAGTATTGGATGGAATAACCGCTATTACAGGCAAAAAGCCATTATTCGAGAAATTGGACCTAAAAGAAAAATCCAAGGTTGAGGATTTCTTTAAAAGACATGCCGATATTATTGGGGTAATTCATTTTGCCGCCTCCAAAGCAGTAGGGGAGAGTGTTGAAAAACCTTTGTTATATTACGAAAACAATATTGGCACGTTGGTATATCTTTTAAAGGAACTTTCAAAAAAAGATCGGTCTAGTTTTATCTTCAGTTCAAGTTGTACTGTTTATGGGCAGGCAGACGAAATGCCCATAACAGAGAATGCTCCGGTAAAAGAGGCTGAATCCCCTTACGGAAATACCAAGCAAATGGGCGAGGAAATCATTAGGGATACCTGTAAGGTAACACCCAGCCTAAATGCGATTGCATTGCGTTATTTTAACCCCATGGGGGCACACCCAAGTGCTGAAATTGGGGAGTTGCCAATTGGCGTCCCCCAGAATTTAGTGCCATTTATTACCCAAACCGGTGTTGGGCTAAGAGATCAACTTTCTGTATTTGGGGATGACTATCCTACGCCTGACGGTACCTGTGTCCGGGATTATATTTACGTCGTTGATTTAGCAAAGGCCCATGTTGTAGCATTGCAGCGATTATTAAAGGATAATAATAAAACCAACTATGAAGTATTCAATGTTGGCACTGGTACAGGGAGTACGGTTCTTGAAGTGATAAAAAGCTTTGAAAAGGTTTCTGGCAAAAAACTGAATTACAAAATTGTTGCTAGAAGACCGGGAGATATAACTTCAGCTTATGCAGACACTACATTGGCAAACGAGGAATTGGGATGGAAATCACAATATACTTTAGATGAAGCAATGAAATCAGCCTGGGTTTGGGAACAGAAGATTAGAAGCTGATTTTAGAAATAAAGTTTATTTGGATGAGAGGATTTATATGTATATTTCCTCTCATTTTAATTTATAGACCTATTTCTCATGAAAAAATCATTACTATTTGTTGCTTTTATTTCGATATGCTTTGTTAGTGCACAAGACACGTATTTGCAATGTGGTACTATATTCGATGTCGCAACGGGAAAAACAGCTGCGGAAAAGACTATAGTGGTGTCAGCCAATAAAATAAAAAGCATCCAGAATGGTTATATCACAGGTTCAGATGCTGACACTGTTATTGATTTAAAAGATAAAACGGTGCTACCAGGTCTTATAGATATGCATGTGCATATGGAGTCTGAGTTCAATCCACAGTCATACATCAAAAGATTTACCAATAATGAGGCAGATGTTGCTTTTGAATCTGTACTAAATGCTAAAAAGACTTTAATGGCTGGGTTTACAACCGTTCGCGATTTAGGCGGTTCAGGCGTGAATATTTCTTTGCGGAATGCAATAAATAGAGGTGTGGTAGATGGTCCACGTATATTCACCTCAGGAAAAGCATTGGCCACCACTGGAGGTCATGCCGATCCCACAAATGGAATGAAGAAAGATTTGATGGGCGATCCAGGACCCAAAGAAGGGGTTGTGAACTCTCCCGAGGATGCAAAAAAGGCAGTGCGTCAACGTTATAAAAATGGGGCCGATGTAATAAAAATCACTGCTACTGGTGGTGTGATGAGCGTGGCCAAAAGCGGACATAATCCACAGTTTACATTAGAAGAAATCAAGGCTGTAACAAGTGCTGCGAAGAACTATGGTTTTTCGGTAGCTGCCCATGCCCATGGCGATGAAGGAATGAAGTTGGCAGTTCTTGGTGGCGTAAATACTATTGAGCACGGTTCTTTTATGAGTGAAGAAACCATGGATTTAATGATTAAACATAATTGCTATTTAATTCCTACGATTAGTGCTGGTCGGCAAGTAGCGGAAAAAGCAAAAGTACCTGGATTCTTTCCTCCGGTTGTGGCTCGGAAAGCGCTGGAAATAGGACCAATTCACCAAGCAACTATGGCCAAGGCCTACAAAAAAGGGGTGCCCATGGGTTTTGGAACCGATGCAGGGGTATTTCCGCATGGTACAAATGCTATTGAATTCGGGTATTTGTTGGAGTCTGGCATACCCGTGAAAGAATCGCTAAAAGCAGCCACTGTTATCAATGCCAAGCTCTTGGATATGGCCGATCGATTGGGGCAACTGAAAGAAGGTTTTTTAGCTGATATTATTGCTGTAGAAGAAAATCCCATGAACAACGTATCCACTCTAGAGAATGTGCTATTTGTTATGAAAGATGGGGTGGTTTATAAAGATAATTGAACCAAATGAAGTTGGGAACCGTAATTAAAGTATGAAGATTGATTTCCCAAATAGTACTGTCCTTTTACAAAATGCCCAAGAAGGGCAGTTGTATACCAAATTAGTGGTGCAATTAAAAAAGGATTTCGGTCTTGCCAATATCCCGATTGACCTTGCCAATAATGTTTCCCCAAATAACTTAAGAGCTTTTCTTCAAGAGAAAATCTATTATTTGATTTTGGAGAAATTCACGGAATACTTGAATTTAATGTACGTGATTGATGTTCCTGAAAGGGCATTCAAGCAAATTCAGGTGACTGATGTTGTTGAGGTCGCCGAACAGGTTTCGTTTTTGGTCTTAAGAAGGGAGCTTCAAAAAGTGTGGTTGAAAGAAAAATATTCCTCTTAAAAATAGACCCTTACAAAGGGCATCCAGGCATTGGCATAAATACTTTTGTCATCATCATATAAAACATCATAGCGTACCCCAAAAGTTACATTTTGATTGCGATAACCTAAACCTAAAAATAAAGCAGGTGACCAATAGTTGTCTTCAATATCATTGAATCCTAAATTTGAAAATGTTCTGTTGATCCGAAGTTGTTCCAATTCTCCGGATAGCTGTAAAAAAGGGAGGGGATTAAATAGCGTTAAAATGCTTCCGCCATACGCCAAAAGTTTATCGTCATTGAATTTGGCGTAATTAAAGTTAAGACTTATACCGGTAGCGAATTGTTCGTTGACTTGGTAAATGGCACTTGGGGAAACAGAACCGGCGAAACCTCCATTTGTAAATCCAAGCCCAAGTCCGCCGCCATAATGCACCCTGTTCCAAAAATCGCTCTTGGTATGTTGGTTTTGGCCCATCGAAAAAAATCCAATTAATAGGAAAAACAAAAAAATATATGGTCTCATATTCTAATTTGTGAGAATTAAGCAACTACCTTTTAATATTTAATAATAATACCTGTGAAGATACGCCATGAAAGGGTAAATATTGTATTTTTAGGCAAATTTTGTGGTTAAGATATAGAACCTCTTATGGATAAGTATTCCTTTTTAAACACTGCGCACACCTCTTTCTTCGCAGCGTTATACGATAAATATTTAACGAATCCCGACAGTGTTGAACCTAGTTGGCGGGCTTTTTTTCAAGGCTTTGACTTTGGGGTAGAGAGTTCTTTGGATGAGCTTGACCTACCATCGCAAAACGGTGGCCCCCAAGAGGCACTTGGTGTAAATGGTGAGGTGCCTGAAAAACTTCAAAAGGAGTTTCAGGTAGTTCGATTGATTAATGGCTACCGTAGTCGTGGTCATCTTTTTACTAGGACGAATCCTGTTCGCGAGCGAAGAAAGTATGAGCCAACTTTGGATATTGAAAATTTTGGGTTGTCACCTGATGATTTGGATACCATATTTACGGCAGGTGAGATTATTGGGATTAGCCCAAAACCCTTGCGTGGTATTATAGAGCACTTGCAAAGAATATATTGCGATGCTATTGGTGTGGAGTACATGTACATTCGAAAACCAGAGCTGGTTGATTGGATACAGGATTGGGTGAATGTCAATGATAATCACCCTGATTTTGATAATGGGCGTAAGAAGCATATTTTAAAAAAATTAAATCAGGCAGTTTCTTTCGAAAGCTTTCTTCATACGAAATATGTAGGTCAGAAAAGATTTTCCCTTGAAGGTAATGAGTCCCTGATTCCCGCATTGGATGCTATAGTTGAAAGAGCAGCGGAATTGGGTGTTGAACAGTTTGTGATGGGTATGGCCCATAGGGGCCGATTAAATGTGCTTACCAATATTTTCGGTAAATCAGCGAAGGATATTTTTAGCGAATTTGATGGCAAGGACTACGAGCAGGAGATTTTTGATGGGGATGTAAAATATCATTTAGGATGGACATCAGATAGAAAATCCAATATTGGGAGCAAGATCAAAATGAACATCGCACCTAATCCATCCCACTTGGAAACTGTCGGTGCTGTTGTTGAAGGTATTTCCAGGGCAAAACAGGACGCGCATTTTAAAAATGATTTTTCCAAAGTCTTACCGATTGTTGTGCACGGCGACGCCGCCATTGCCGGTCAGGGTATTGCCTATGAATTGGTGCAAATGGCAAAACTTGATGGTTATAAAACAAACGGTACCATTCATATGGTTGTGAATAACCAGATAGGTTTTACAACGAATTATTTAGACGCAAGAACTTCCACGTATTGCACAGATGTGGGTAAGGTGACCCTGAGCCCTGTCTTGCACGTTAATGCCGATGATGCCGAAGCTGTTTGTCATGCCGCATTGTTTGCGCTTGAATATAGAATGCGATTTAATTCTGATGTTTTTATAGATTTATTGGGTTATAGAAAGTATGGGCATAATGAAGGTGATGAACCTAGATTTACCCAACCTAAATTATACAAGGCCATTGCAAAGCATAAGAACCCAAGGGATATTTATGCAGAAAAGTTATTGGCTGAAGGTGTTATCGAAGAAGGTTTTGTTAAACAACTGGAAGTAGAGTACAAAGCCACCTTGGAAGAAGAGTTGGAAGATTCCCGGAAAGAAGACAAGACCATTATTACCCCTTTTATGGCGGATGAATGGAGTGGTTTTAAACCTGTTCGTGAATGGGCCATGATGGATCCAGTGGATACCAGCTATGACAAGAATAAATTAACCCAAATCGCTAAAGTACTTACAGCGCTTCCCGAAGACAAGAAGTTCTTAAGGAAGGTGGTAAAGCTTGTAAATGATCGTAGGAAAATGTTCTTTGAAACCGATAAGTTAGATTGGGCCATGGGAGAATTATTGGCCTATGGTACGCTTTTGGAAGAAGGTTTCGGTGTTCGTATGTCTGGTCAGGATGTTGAAAGAGGTACATTTTCACATAGACATGCGGTTATGAAGGTTGAGGAGAGTGAAGAAGAGGTGCTGTTGTTGAACCATATTTCAGATAAGCAAGGAGAATTCCAGATTTACAATTCCCTTTTATCAGAATATGCCGTAGTCGGATTTGATTACGGGTATGCCATGGCCAGCCCCAATACTTTGACTATTTGGGAGGCACAATTTGGGGATTTCAGTAATGGAGCCCAAATCATGATCGATCAATATATTTCGGCAGCTGAGGATAAATGGAAACTACAGAACGGTTTGGTGATGTTATTGCCCCATGGTTATGAAGGCCAAGGTGCTGAACATTCATCTGCCCGAATGGAAAGATATTTGCAATTATGTGCGAGGGATAATATGTATATAGCAGATGTGACCACGCCAGCACAAATGTTCCATATAATGAGGCGCCAAATGAAAGTTAATTTTAGAAAGCCTTTGGTTATTTTCACCCCAAAAAGTCTTTTGCGTCATCCAAAGGCAGTTTCTTCTGTTGAGGAATTTGCTTCTGGAAGATTCCAAGAGGTATTGGATGATGAATCCGCGGATTCTAAAAAAGTAAATACATTAGTGTTCTGTACCGGTAAGTTTTACTATGACCTGTTGAATGAAAAGGAGAAATTGAATAGGGATGATGTGGCCTTGGTCAGGGTTGAGCAATTATTTCCATTACCGGCCAAGCAAATGAATGCGATATTGGAAAAATACAGTAAGGCTAATGACTTGGTTTGGGCCCAGGAAGAGCCAAGAAATATGGGAGCTTGGAGCCATATGATGATGCATTATAGTGAGGCTAAGAGATTACGTGTGGCATCAAGAAGATTTTATGCCTCGCCAGCGGCAGGAAGCGCGGTGCGTTCCAAAAACAGGCATCAACAAGTTATTGATTATGTCTTTGATAAGAACAAGGATAATATGACTAGACCTAAATAAAAGAAATAGAACAACAAATTATACAAGAATGATTTTAGAAATGAAAGTCCCTTCACCGGGAGAATCAATTACCGAAGTTGAGATTGCGGAATGGCTGGTTGAAGATGGTGATTATGTTGAAAAGGACCAAGCAATTGCAGAAGTGGATTCCGATAAGGCAACTTTGGAGCTGCCTGCCGAGGAAAGTGGTATAATCACTTTAAAAGCTGAGGTTGGTGATGCTGTTGCTGTTGGCGCAGTGGTTTGTTTGATTGATACGGCAGCTAAAAAACCAACAGGAGAAGGTGTTAAAGATAAAAAAGTCGAAGAGAAGACTGTTGAGCCCACAAAAGAAAAAACAGCTGCTCCTGTTAAATCCGAAGCAACCTATGCAACAGGAAGTGCTTCCCCTGCAGCAAAAAAGATATTGAATGAGAAAGGAATAGATCCTGCTACAATAAAAGGGACAGGTAAAGATGGTAGAATTACTAAGGATGATGCTGTAAAAGCAGTGCCCTCAATGGGAAGTCCTGTTACTGGTGGAAGTAGAGGCGAGTCGCGTTCAAAACTTTCAATGCTACGAAGAAAAGTGGCTGAACGTCTTGTGGCGGCTAAGAATGAAACTGCCATGCTGACAACTTTTAATGAAGTTGATATGTCTCCTATTTTTGCGCTGCGAAAAGAATATAAAGAAGCATTTAAAGAAAAACACGGGGTTAGCCTTGGGTTTATGTCATTCTTTACCAAAGCAGTAGTTAGGGCATTGGAGATGTATCCTGCAGTAAATTCAATGATCGATGGTAAGGAAATGATTTCATATGACTTTGCGGATATTAGTATTGCGGTTTCAGGACCAAAGGGATTAATGGTTCCTGTAATTCGAAATGCTGAAAACCTTTCTTTTAGAGGGATAGAATCAGAGGTGAAACGTTTGGCTATTCGTGCCCGTGATGGGGAAATTACTGTCGATGAAATGACCGGAGGCACATTCACAATCACCAATGGCGGTGTATTTGGCTCAATGTTGTCAACGCCTATAATAAATCCGCCTCAAAGTGCGATTCTAGGAATGCACAATATTGTTGAAAGACCAATTGCCAAAGATGGTGAGGTTGTAATTGCGCCCATTATGTACGTTGCCTTATCCTACGATCATAGGATCATAGATGGTAAGGAATCGGTAGGTTTTCTGGTCGCGGTAAAAGAAGCATTGGAAAGTCCAGAAGAATTTTTGATGGACAACAATGTTAAAAAGGCTTTGGAAATGTGATGTTATTAAAATAAATCTGTCCAAAAAAAAGGCTCGAGTTTACTTCGAGCTTTTTTGTTTTAAATAAACAAAGGATTTTTTGTAGTCAATAATCGCCTTTGCTTTTTTTAGGACATCCGCTCCAATAATACCATCAACAGGAAGGGCCTTATGGGTTGTTAGGGCTTCATTTACATGGGTAAGGTCAAATAGCACGATTTTTTGTTTGCTATTGTTCCATTTGCCAATTTTGATATTGTTTTTGATGGAGATTAAGGTTTCCATATTGGTAGCGCCTGCGCCAGCAGCTTTTATTTCCGATTCTTTCGAAATTAGGTTGAAGAATTCTATTTTATCCATACCAATGCAAGTGTTTGACGCACCTGTATCCAGAATAAACCGACCAGAAATACCATTGATTTTCGCAACTATCTCAAAATGGTTGGTTGCTGTAAAAACCAAAGGCACTCGAATGTAGTTTTTATTTTTTAAAAACTTTTTAAGGCTCAACATCTATTTTTTTGATAAAGATAAGGCTATTTTTGTTCCATTAGAGGAGCCTTAGGATGGTTGTTGCAACCGAATTATACAAGGGTGAATAACACCTGCCTGTCCAAAGGCAAGACTGACTTTTAAAATACAGATAAATATCCGTAAATGATTTTGACTGACACACATACACATCTTTATAGTGAGGCCTTTGATGAGGATAGGGATGAGGTGATAAAAAATGCCATTGATTTGGGGGTGGAACGCTTTTTTATTCCTGCAATAGATTCAACCTATACCAAAGCCATGTTTGCATTGGAAGAAGCTTACCCTGAAAATATGTTCTTGATGATGGGCTTGCATCCAACGCATGTGAAAGAAAACTTCAGGGAAGAACTGCAACATGTTGAAGAGATGTTAAGTAAAAGAAAGTTTTATGCCGTTGGTGAAATTGGTATTGATTTGTATTGGGACAAGACCTTATTAAGAGAACAGCAAGAAGCTTTTCGATATCAGATTCGACTTGCAAAAAAACATAAGCTGCCTATTGTAATTCATTGTAGGGAATCTTTCGATGAAATATTCGAGGTTCTTGAATCAGAAAAAGGCGCGGATTTATTTGGGATCTTCCATTGTTTTACTGGAAGTTTGGAACAGGCGAGAAGAGCAATTTCTTATAATATGAAATTAGGAATTGGCGGAGTGGTAACTTTTAAGAATGGAAAAATCGATACTTTTTTAAATGAATTGGATTTAAAGCATATTGTGCTTGAAACAGATTCACCCTATTTGGCGCCAGTCCCTTTTAGGGGAAAACGTAACGAAAGTGCTTACATTATAAAAGTTTTGGACAAGTTGTCGGAAATCTATGGTAGGGATCAAAAAGAGATAGCCGAGATTACAACCGATAACGCAATGGAACTATTTGGAACTTGAATATTATGGATAAAAAACCGCACATATTACTTATTTACACCGGTGGTACAATTGGTATGGTGAAGGATTATGAGTCAGGGGCTCTTAAGGCCTTCGACTTTAAAACGTTATTAAAAAGCATACCTGAGTTGAAGCAATTGGATTGTAATATTGAAAGTGTTTCATTTGATGAGCCCTTGGATTCATCAAACATGAATCCTGAACATTGGGCAACTATTGCAGAGCTCATAGAAAGCAATTATTCCGCTTTCGACGGATTTGTAGTCCTACATGGTAGCGATACCATGAGCTATACTGCATCAGCCTTAAGTTTTATGTTAGAAAATTTGACCAAACCTGTGATTTTTACGGGTTCACAATTACCAATAGGGGATTTGCGTACAGATGCCAAGGAAAACCTAATCACCTCAATTCAAATTGCTGCGCTTCAGCAGAAAGGTAAGTCGGTTATCCAGGAAGTAGGTCTTTATTTTGAATACAAACTTTATAGGGCCAATAGAACAACAAAAATCAATGCTGAGCATTTCAAGGCTTTTAATTCATTGAATTATCCACCTTTGGCCGAATCAGGTGTTCATTTGAGGGTATATAATGAATATATTGAAAAGACTAAGTCTACTAAAAGATTAAAAGTTCACAAACAGATGGATACAAATGTGGCCATTTTAAAAATATTTCCTGGCCTTAATGAGTCGGTCCTTAATAGTGTGCTCAATATTCCAAATTTAAAAGCGCTGGTACTTGAGACTTATGGGGCTGGAAATGCCCCAACAGAAAAATGGTTATTAAATTGTTTGAAGAAGGCAATTGACGGTGGACTACATATTGTTAACGTCACCCAGTGTTCTGGAGGCAGTGTTATTATGGGTCAATATGAAACCAGTAGGGGCTTAAAAAAAATGCAAGTCATTAATGGAAAGGATATTACGACCGAGGCGGCAATTACAAAGCTGATGTACTTATTGGGAAATAATGTTTCATCTAAAATGTTTAAAACTATTTTTGAAACTCCATTACGTGGAGAAATGCAATAAAAAAGGTGCTTTAAATTTTATTACCTAAGTATTTTTTTGTTAATTGGCGAACCTTTAAGGCTAAACTAGAGAGGTGGCCGAGTGGTCGAAGGCGCACGCCTGGAAAGTGTGTATACACCAAAAGTGTATCGAGGGTTCGAATCCCTTCCTCTCTGCAAAAATTTTACTTTTTATTGTCATATTTTTTTTTATCTTTAACCCTATTAACTAACTAATTTTAAGTTTGAAAAAAATGAAAAGATCATTCTCTATCCTAGCTGTAGCTGGGTTATTTGTAGCAGGTACAAATACGGTAAGTGCAAATGTTTCAGCAGCGGCAACGGTTTTCCAAGATGCAGCTCCAGAAGCTAGTAAAGGTTTCACCCAAGTTTTAAAAGAAATGTTCATAACTGGGGGTGCCGGTTTTATGGGTATCGTTCTTTTATGTTTGATTCTAGGTTTGGCTGTTGCCATTGAAAGAATCATATACTTGAACATGGCAACTACTAATACAACCAAATTAAAACAACATGTTGAAGATGCTTTGGCATCCGGGGGTGTTGAGGCTGCCAAGGAAGTTTGTAGAAATACAAAAGGACCTGTTGCATCTATCTACTACCAAGGATTGGATAGAGCAAATGAGAGTGTTGAATCTGCAGAGAAATCAGTTGTAGCATATGGTGGCGTACAAATGGGACAATTAGAGAAAAACGTTTCTTGGCTGTCATTGTTTATCGCTATTGCACCAATGCTTGGTTTCATGGGAACGGTAATTGGTATGATTCAGGCCTTCCAAAAAATTAGTGCAGTAGGTAACTTAAGTGCATCTCTTATTGCAGGTGATATCCAGGTGGCATTATTGACAACTGTATTTGGTCTTATTACGGCTATCATACTTCAAATCTTCTATAACTATATCATTGCAAAGATTGACAGTATCGTAAATGATATGGAAGATTCATCAATCTCGTTGATTGATATGTTGGTAGACCATAAAAAATAAGTCGGACTTAATACAAATTGTATCATGCATAAATTTTTAAAAATATTTTTATTGGTTGTTGGTGTTATCTCCGCAATACTATGGTATTTATTACCAGAAAGGGATATGCCAACGGCTGAAGCAGCCCAGAGTGGGGCAATGAACGCAATGTTTATGATTACATACCTATTATTGGGAATTGCAGTAGTCGCTAGCTTGGTGTTCACATTAATGAACCTTTTCGCAAATCCAAAAGGACTAAAGAAGACATTATTTGTAATTGTTGGTTTTCTTTTGGTAGTTGCCATAGCATATGTTATGTCTAGCGGAACAGATGTGTCTGCAGATTATGCGGCCATGTCCACAGAAAGTACGGTTAAGAAAATAGGAATGGGATTGAATGTGTTCTTTATTCTTACAGTAGTTGCAGTAGGCGCAATAATATTGCCAGGAATTAAAAACTTATTCAGTAAATAAAATAATAAACTATGGCTAGAAGAGCAGGAGCACCAGAGGTAAATGCTGGTTCTATGGCAGACATAGCTTTCTTACTATTGATCTTTTTCTTGGTTACCACAACCATTGAAACAGATGCTGGTTTAGATCGTATGTTACCGCCAATTGAACCGCCCGATACAGATGTTGTAATTAAACAAAAGAACATCTTTCAGGTGAATATCAACAAGAATGGTCAATTATTGGCTGATGAGGAGTTGACAGATTTGAAACAATTAAGAGCCAAAGCCATAGCCTTTTTAGATAATGGTGGCGATGGTACTTGTACCTATTGTAAAGGAAAAAGGAATTCTGATTCATCTGATAATCCATCAAAGGCGATAATCTCTTTGAAGAATGATAGGGAGACCAAGTATGGCACCTATATAACGGTTCAAAATGAACTTGTTGGGGCATACAATGATTTGCGTAACAGGGAGGCACAACGGTTATTTGGTAGTGATTTCACTGATATGGAAGCTGAATACCTAAATCCGGAAACCGCCCAAAGTGTAAAGGATGATTTAAAGGATAAGGTTAAGAGAATACAGGAATTGTTCCCACAAAAACTGTCTGAAGCTGAGACTTCTACCTCTAACTAATAATTTTCTAAATATAAACTATGTCTAAATTTAGTAAGAAAAAAAGTGGTGAACTGCCACCAGTGTCTACGGCTTCATTACCAGATATCGTATTTATGCTGTTGTTCTTTTTCATGACCGTTACGGTAATGAAAGATAGTTCACTTAAAGTGGAGAATGTACTTCCGAATGCTAGCGAGATTAAAAAGTTAGAGAAGAAAGACCGTGTTGTTTATATCTATGTTGGAAAACCAACCCAAGAGTATCAAAAAGTTTTCGGGACTGAACCCAAAATTCAGTTGAATGATAAATTTGCGAACCCTTCCGATGTAGGTGATTATATTCTTGCCGAAAGAGCCAAGAAGTCACAAGAACTGCAGAATGTCTTGACTACTGCGCTTAAAGTTGATAAAAATGCCAATATGGGATTAATATCTGATATTAAGCAAGAGTTAAGAAAAGTAAATGCACTTAAGGTAAATTATACTACCTATGAGGGCGACGCTTTTAGAAATATACAGTAGATACAACTTTTCAAACTTAAAAAACGCCCTGATAAATTTATCAGGGCGTTTTTTATTTCCTTAATTTTACTTTCATGAAACGAATTGTTCTTTGGCTGATATTTTTGTGCGCATTGGGGGTATATGCGCAAAGATCTCAAGAGCTAAATAAAAGTGATTCAAAATACCTTGAAGATCAATTTTATCTGGGTATAACCTATAATTTCCTTCTTGATAAACCCACTGATTTTACACAAAGAAATTTATCATATGGCCTGCAAGGAGGCATTATTAAAGATATTCCATTAAACAGTGCTAGGACTTTCGCACTAGGAGTAGGCCTAGGTTATGCCGTCAATTCATACTATTCGAATATGGTGGCATCGGAATCCTTGGATGGAGTTCTCTATGATAAGGCTACTGAGGCTGCTAATGTTAAAAGAAGTAAAATAGAAAACCATTTAGTTGAATTTCCTTTAGAGTTTAGATGGCGCGATTCTACGCTAGAGGAATATAAATTTTGGCGTGTATATACGGGAATTAAACTGGGATATGTTTTTGGATCTCGTTCTAAATTAGTTACAGAAGCTGATAAAACCTCATTTATAAATCCTGATATTAGAAAGTTTCATTACGGTCTAATGTTCAATTTTGGTTATAATACCTTTAATGTTCACATATACTACGCCTTAAATAATCTTTTTGAGGATGGTGCCATCTTTGAAGAAGAAGATTTAAAGTTGAAACCCCTACGGGTTGGATTGATTTTCTACATTTTATAGCCAATATTTAACGGTAAGCAATTGAGATATCAATCCAATGCAAAAACCAATAAAAATCTCTGCCTTGGTATGTGCTTTTAAATATAATCTTGAAGTGGCTACCAAACCAATTGCGAAAATGCATAGACTAAGGGCTAGCGTAATATTGATTTCAAAATGTATACTGAGATTGATTAAGAACATAAATAGACTACCCATACCCAATAAGTGCATACTGCTTTTTATTTTGAATAGCAAGAGTATAAGCGTTGCCAGTGTGGCTGCTATGAGCCCAACAAAAAAGAAGTACAGTTCTATGATATAATTATTTGGGATAACCTTATAGACTACCATAAATAAAAGTGCCAGATTAATATACAAGGGATATTTGCGCTCCTGGATGGTAGGTAGCTGAATTGAATTTACATAGCCAATGTTCCTAAGTATTAAAAAAGTGATAATAGGTATAATAACCGTTAGAATGAAGATTGGTAATATGTTGCCACTTTGTAATTCTAATGGACTGTATTTTGGGGTAATTAAAAAATAGGCAAAAGTTCCGGCAATAGGAACGAAAAGTGGATGAAAGATATATGAAATTACTTTTTGAAAAAGTTTCATTAAATCTGTTTTCGTAATCTGGCTACCGATATTCCCAATTGCTCTCTATATTTCGCAACAGTCCTACGTGCAATTGGGTACCCTTTTTCTTTTAAAATGGCAGCGAGTTTGTCGTCTGTAAGTGGTTTTTTCTTTGCTTCGTCTGCTATTACCGTTTCAAGTATTTTTTTGATTTCTTTTGTTGAAACGTCCTCGCCTTGTTCATTTTTCATCGATTCAGAGAAGTATTCCTTAATCAATTTTGTGCCATACGGCGTGTCAACATATTTACTATTTGCAACTCTTGAGACGGTGGATACATCCATATTTATTTCGTCAGCGATATCTTTAAGTATCATCGGCCTCAGATTGCGTTCATCACCAGTTAAGAAATACTCTTTCTGATATTCCATTATGGCACTCATTGTAACGAATAATGTCTGTTGTCTTTGTTTTATGGCATCGATGAACCATTTGGCAGCATCTAATTTTTGTTTAATGAACATCACAGTATCCTTTTGGGATTTGGACTTTTCCTTTGAGTCCCTAAATCCTTTAAGCATATTGTTATATTCTTTTGATACATGTAATTCTGGTGCATTTCTACCATTTAAGGTAAGTTCTAATTCGCCTTCTACGATTTTAATTGAAAAATCAGGAACAACATGTTCAATAACTCTATTATTACCAGCGTAGGACCCTCCTGGTTTAGGGTTCAGTTTTTCAATTTCAGATATGGCATCTTTTAATTCGTCTTCAGTAATATTATGTTTCTGAAGAAGCTTTTTGTAATGTTTTTTAGTAAACTGATCAAATGATTTTTCTAATATTGAAATTGCCTTTTCAATATTAGGGTTAATTTCCTTGCGTTTCAATTGAATAATCAGACACTCTTCCAATGAACGTGCAGCTACCCCTGGGGGGTCTAATGCTTGAACTGTTTTCAATACAGATTCAATGGTATTTTCGTCTGTATAAATGTTCTGGGTAAATGCCAAATCATCCATAATATCGGTTAGTGGACGTCGAATATATCCGCTTTCGTCAACACTGCCAACGAGGAACTCGGCAATACTCCATTCCTCATCACTTAAATAGATCGTATTCAGTTGATTTATGAGATACTGATTGAAAGATGTCCCAGCGGCATAAGGCACACTCTTTTCATCATCATCTGCACTATAGTTACTTGTCTTAGTACGATAATCAGGGATTTCATCATCACTTAGATAGTCATCAATATTAATATCATCAGTATTGATGTTCTCGCCCTCCAACTCACTATCAAATTGGTCGTCAAATTCATCTTCAATGCTGTCACTCTCCTCTTTGCCACCTTCCAGGGCCGGGTTTTCTTCCAATTCCTGTTTTAAACGTTGTTCAAATGCCTGTGTGGGCAATTGAATCAACTTCATCAACTGAATCTGCTGAGGGGATAGCTTTTGTGATAATTTAAACTGTAAGTGTTGTTTAAGCATCTAGGTTAATTGTCTGCCTTATAAAGTTAACGATTTCAGATTAGAACTCCGCATTTTGGGGTGTTCTTGGGAAAGGTATTACATCGCGGATGTTCCCCATGCCCGTAGCGAATAGAACCAAGCGCTCAAAGCCCAATCCAAATCCACTGTGCACAGCCGTTCCGAATTTTCTAAGGTCCAAGTACCACCAAAGTTCCTCTTCGTCTATTCCCAATTCGGCAATTTTGCCCTTTAAGACATCCAAACGTTCTTCACGTTGCGAGCCTCCAACGATTTCCCCAATTCCGGGGAAAAGAATATCCATGGCACGAACCGTTTTACCGTCTTCATTCAAACGCATATAAAAGGCTTTTATTTTGGCCGGATAGTCGAACAATATTACCGGACATTTAAAATGCTTCTCAACAAGGTATCGCTCATGTTCACTTTGCAGATCTACGCCCCATTCATCTATAGGATATTGGAATTTCTTCTTTTTGTTGGGTTTGCTGTTTCTTAAGATAGTGAAGGCTTCGGTATAAGTAACACGTTTAAAACTATTGTCACAAATGAATTTCAACTTTTCAATCAAAGCCATTTCACTTCGCTCAGCCTGTGGTTTTGTTTTTTCCTCATCGAGTAAACGTTTTTCCAAGAATTGTAAATCTTCATCACAATGCTCCAAAATATAACCTATGACATTCTTGATGAAATCCTCTGCCAAATCCATATTGTCATTCAAATCATAAAAAGCCATTTCTGGTTCTATCATCCAAAACTCTGCTAGATGTCTCGATGTATTTGAATTCTCAGCCCTAAATGTTGGCCCAAAAGTATATACCTTTCCAAGTCCCATGGCATAGGCTTCAGCTTCTAATTGACCAGATACAGTTAAATTGGTTTCTTTGCCAAAAAAGTCTTCTTTATAATTAACCTCACCATCTTCATTCAAAGGAGGATTTTTACTGTCTAAAGTAGTTACACGGAACATTTCCCCGGCACCTTCGGCATCAGACCCAGTTACGATAGGTGCGTGAAAGTAGTAGAAATCATTTTGTCTAAAATACTGGTGTATGGCAAATGACAATGCCGAACGAACGCGCATTACAGCAGCAAAAGTATTGGTTCTTATACGTAAGTGAGCCTTTTCGCGCAAGAATTCCAAAGAGTGTTTTTTTGGCTGAATAGGATAAACATCTGGATCTGCACCGCCATGAACATAAATGTCCTTTACTTGAATTTCGACGGTTTGTCCCCTGCCTTGACTTTCAACCAAAGTTCCACTGATTTTTAGTGCAGCACCTGTATTGATTTGTTTTAAAACATCTTCCTCAAAGTTCTCAAAGTCAACGACACACTGAATATTATTTATGGTTGACCCGTCATTAAGGGCTATGAATCTATTGCTTCTAAAGGTTTTGACCCAGCCATTCACTATAACTTCCTGTAGCTTGGGAGCCATGGAAAGAAGTTCTTTTACACTTGAAGATTTCATTTTAAATCAAATAAAAATTAAAAGGGCAAAGATAGCCTTTTGAGCAAAAAGAAGCGAGTTCTGAAATGTATAAAAACTTAAGAATGATGTTTTATTATTCCAGCCCTTAAATATTGTCTTCTTCTTTGGGCAGAATATCAATCTGGGGTTTACGTAAAACTTCCTTGTTCGCAATACTTCGCTCTAAGGATAGCAGTAGGGAGGGAAGTAAAATAAGGTTTGCCAACATAGCGAACATCAGGGTAGCTGATACCAAAGCACCCAATGCCACTGTTCCTCCAAAATTTGAAATTACAAAAACCGAAAAGCCAAAGAAAAGTACGATGGAGGTGTAGAACATACTAACCCCGGTTTCCCTCAAGGCCGCATAGACCGATTTTTTGATTTGCCAGCGATTAGCAGTAAGTTCTTGTCTATACTTGGCTAGGAAATGTATGGTGTCATCCACCGAGATACCGAAAGCAATACTAAAAACCAAAATTGTGGAAGGTTTTATTGGGACACCGAAAAAGCCCATGACCCCCGCTGTTATTACCAGTGGTAATAAGTTGGGAATCAGTGAAATGACAATCATTCTAAAAGACCTAAAAAGGAAGGCCATAAAAAGTGCAATTAGAAAGATGGCAAAGGCGAGTGACATTACAAGGTTTTTTACCAAATATTTGGTTCCTTTAAGAAAAAGGAGTGCACTACCGGTCATATAAACGCTATATCTTTCAGTTGGAAATATCTTTGCTATATTTTCCAAAAGCCGGGCTTCTATATCTTCCATGCGGTCTGTTTTCACATCTTTCATGAAAGTGGTTATTCTTGCTATTTGGCCAGTGCTATCAACAAAACTTTTTAAGAGATTGCCGTTGTCCGATGATTTTCGGGCCACATCCATTATAAAGTTATTCTCTTGGGTGGTTGGTAATTGGTAATATTTTGGAATGCCATTATAGAAAGCTTGTTTGGAATACTTTACCAAATTTACTACTGAGATGGGTTTGGATAATTCTGGAATCTCCTCAATAACAGTGCCCAATTGGTCCATTCTCTTAAGGGTTGCCGGTTTCATGACACCCTTTGGTTTTTTGGTGTCAACGACAATCTCAACAGGCATTATTCCATCAAATTCTTTCTCGAAAAAGCGAATATCCTTAAAAAAACCTGCTTTTTTGGGCATATCTTCAATAGGGCTTCCTGATATTTCTATTTGATAAATACCGATGATACTTACCACCAATAAGACAATGGAGGTTATATAAACCGCAATACGCTTTTCACGAACAATATGCTCCATCTTATTGACAAAACCATCAATCCATTTTTTATTGAGATGTTTCAAATGCTTCGTTTTAGGTAAGGGCATGAAACTATATACAATAGGAATTATCAAAAGTGAAATAATGAATATGCCAATAATATTGATTGAAGCTACAATACCAAATTCTTTCAACAATTTACTGTCAGTTATTATGAAAGTGGCAAAACCTGAAGCAGTCGTCATATTGGTCATCAAGGTGGCGTTCCCGATTTTGGAAATAACGCGCTGTAATGAAAGTGCTTGATTACCATGTTTTTTAACCTCCTGTTGGTATTTATTTATAAGGAAAATACAATTGGGAATTCCAATAACAATAATCAATGGCGGAATCAATGCTGTTAGTACCGTTATTTCATATTGTAATAATCCCAAAACCCCAAAGGCCCACATTACACCGATAATTACAACAAACATAGAAATCAAAGTAGCGCGGAAACTCCTGAAAAAGAAAAAGAAAATCAGAGAAGTAACCCCAAGTGCCGCCAAAATGAATTTCCCAATTTCATCAATGATGTTTTGGGAATTCATGGTGCGTATATAGGGCATACCAGAAATACGTACATCAAGGCCTGTTTCATTCTCAAAGTTGTCTACAAGGCGCGTCAAATCCTCAAGGATGAAGTCTTTACGGACAGAAGTGTTCACAATGTCCTTATCCAAGTACATTACTGTACGGATCGTTCTACTTTTTTTGTTATACAGAAGATTATCGTAAAATGGGAGATCATTGAAAAGATGGTTCACTAAGGTGTCAACATCTTGTTGGGTAATAATTTCAGATTTGATGAGTGGCTCAAGTACAAATTCCTGTTTATCCTTGTCCTTGATCAATTCTTGAAGGTTATCTGTGGATAGCACAAAATCAACCTCAGGGAATGCCCCAAGCTGTTTACTTAATTTATTCCATCTATTAAAATTCGCTGGAGTATAAAGTGCGGCGTCGCTAATTGCAAAAACCACAGTATTGCCTTCTTCGCCAAATTGATTTAAGAAATTTTGGTATTCAAGATTTATGGGGTGATCATCCGGCAA
Organism: uncultured Maribacter sp.; assembly: GCA_965367725.1. Classification (GTDB taxonomy): domain Bacteria; phylum Bacteroidota; class Bacteroidia; order Flavobacteriales; family Flavobacteriaceae; genus Maribacter_A. The sequence goes on from CBDUKE010000016.1 coordinate 27,354, forward strand.
TAAGTTGGCTTGGGAATTACTGAAGCGCATATTTTCCCATTGCATGGCTAAAAAGAAAGTAAAGGCAGCGATCAATAATAAGATCAGAATTCTATTTCTTAGAATTATTCGAGCGATTCTTGCCCAAAAGCCTTGTGTAAGTTTAGCAACCATCCAGGATTTTTACGAGGGCAAAGGTAAAGAATGATAGGTTGTCTTCCTAAATTGCTGCAATTAAATAAATCCTGATGTTTTATATAATCAAAAAACGACCACTAGAGGTCGCTTTTTGATTTATCCATTTTAAGAAAGATTATTAGACTTTCATAATCTCAGCTTCCTTAGCAGTCAAGAAATCATCAATTTTTGTCGTGTATTTGTCGGTGATATCCTGAACATCCATTTCGGCGTTTTTCTTTAGGTCTTCTGATGCATCATCCAATTCACGAATTTCCTTATTGGCTTCCTGTCTTGCGTTACGCACGCCAACTTTAGCGTGTTCTGCCTCCGCCTTGGCTTGTTTAGCCAATTGTATTCTGCGTTCTTCAGTCAATGGGGGTACATTGATAATGACAAAATCACCATTGTTCATGGGGTTAAACCCAAGATTGGCATTCATTATCGCTTTTTCAATCTCTTGTAACATCGACTTTTCCCAAGGCTGAACAGACAATGTCCTACCATCAGGAGTGTTGATATTAGCTACTTGGGACAATGGGGTTTGTGACCCATAATATTCGACCATTACAGAAGAGAGCATGGCCGGACTTGCTTTCCCAGCGCGTATTTTTATAAACTCTTTTTCAAGATGTAGTATAGCCGCATCCATACTTTCTTTGGTAGCGTCTAAAATGAATTTAATTTCTTCGTTCATAAGCTAAGCTTTAAAAAAACAATTAACATAAATTATACCAAACTAAAGATTTACTCTTGTGCCTACATTTTCTCCGTCAAGTACCTTAAGTAAATTACCTTTCTTGTTCATATCGAAAACAATAATCGGCAGTTCATTTTCTTGACTTAAAGTAAATGCAGTAGTATCCATAACCTTTAATCCTTTTCTCAATACATCATTGAATGAAATGGAATCGAATTTGGTGGCATTTTTATTTTTTTCAGGATCAGAGGTGTAGATCCCGTCGACACGTGTTCCTTTAAGGATTACATCGGCCTCTATTTCTATAGCTCGCAAAACTGCCGCAGAATCTGTGGTGAAATATGGATTTCCAGTTCCTCCCCCAAAAATAACGACCCTTCCTTTTTCTAAATGTCGCATGGCGCGCCTACGTATAAAGGGTTCTGCAACCTCGTTTATTTTTATGGCTGATTGTAAACGGGTTTCAACTCCGGCAATCTCTAATGCGCTTTGAAGCGCCAAGCCGTTAATTACCGTAGCTAACATTCCCATATGATCTGCCTGAACGCGATCCATACCATTACTGGCCCCTGCAAGGCCCCTAAAAATATTTCCGCCACCGATTACAATTGCAACTTGCATGCCCTTGTTAACAACTTCTTTTATTTCCTCTGCATATTCAGCGAGTCTTTTTGCGTCGATGCCATACTGTTTTTCACCCATTAGTGCCTCGCCACTAAGTTTTAAAAGAATTCTGTTGTATTGCATACCGCGTATTTGTTTCCAGCAAAAATAATCAAAAAAACCTTTGGAACTATTTTGGATAAGGGCATTAAATTGGATTAATAATGAAGCAAATATGGAATATTATTTTTACAAAAAGACAAATAAACTTGTCATATAGTAAAAAATATATTACATTTAATAAAATATAATCATGAAAACAAAATATCTATTGCCTAGCCGCTTCAAAAAAATGGGCTGGTTCATATTTGTTCCTGCAGTTATTTTTGGACTTATTTCTTGGTTCTATGAATGGGAACCTGCCTTTTTGGATGTCCACGTATGGGGTTACACGGGTTTGGAGGATACCATGGGAAAGTTGGCTATTATGCAAACCCCGATTAATAATGTTCTGAACGAGATCTGTGGGGTACTGATCATTTTAAGTGGGCTTTTGGTTGCTTTCTCAAAGGAAAAGGAAGAGGATGAACTGATTTCCATGATACGATTGGAATCTTTGGTTTGGGCTACATATTGGAACTATGCGATCTTGCTCTTGGGATTTGTGCTGGTATACGACATGGCTTTTTTAACTGTAATGGTGTTCAATATGTTCACCATTTTGATACTCTTTATTATCAAATTTAACTGGGCGCTTCACAAACTTAAAAAATCGCTGCTGTATGAGGAATAGTATCAAAGTGCAACGGGCGATTCACAGTTTAACGCAGGCCGAATTGGCTGAACGGTCAAAAGTAAGTCGGCAAACCATTAACGCAATGGAGCTTGGTAAGTATGTGCCGTCAACGGTTCTCTCATTACGGCTTTCTAAAATATTTGGTGTTCCGGTAAATGAATTGTTCAATTTGGAAGAATCTGATTGGGAATAAAAAAACCGTCATACTTTTGGTATGACGGTTTTTGAAAATAGTTGGCTACTAAATTTATCCTAATGCTACTCTTGCAAATCCGGTAACCGTTAAATCGGCATCAACAGATTTTACATATTGTGCAACACTTTGTTTGCTATCTTTTATGAAATCTTGGTTCACCAAAGTATTGTCTTTAAAGAAACGTTTTAGCTTGCCTTTTGCGATATTGTCTAACATAGCCTCTGGCTTGCCTTCTTGACGCAATTGGTCTTTTGCAATTTCAATTTCCTTGTCAATTACAGATTGATCTACACCTTCTTCGTTTAAAGCAACAGGATTCATTGCTGCGGCCTGCATCGCTACATCCTTTGCGGCGATAGCTGCGCCTTCAACAGCGGCAGAAAGCCCAACCAAAGTTGCTATTTTGTTTCCTGCGTGGATATAAGACCCAACGAAAGGAGCACTAAGCTTTTCGAAACCACCAATTTCAATTTTTTCACCAATAACACCAGTTTGCTCGGTTAATTTGTCTTGAACACTTAAACCATTGAAATCTGCAGCAAGAAATGCTTCTTTGCTATCATAGCCAAGTGCAATTTTGGCCAAATCATTAGCCAAGTTAACAAAGCTGTCATTTTTCGCAACGAAATCAGTTTCGCAGTTCAATGAAATAATAACACCTGCAGTGTTTCCCTCATTTACTTTAGCGATAGCTGCACCTTCAGAGGATTCTCGGTCAGCTCTTTTTGCAGCTACTTTTTGTCCTTTTTTACGTAGAACCTCGATTGCTTTTTCGAAATCCCCATCTGCTTCGACCAAGGCGTTTTTGCAGTCCATCATTCCTGCTCCTGTGGTCTTTCTTAATTTATTTACTTCTGCGGCGGTAATTTTAGCCATCTTATTTATTGTTTAATAATGTCATAAATATGACAATGTTACTATTTGATTTAAAATTTGCCTGCTGAAATCTATTCAACACCACCTTTGGTATTGTCTTGCCATTCTTTAAGCTCGTCCCATTTGCCATCTGCAGCCATTTTAGCTTGTTTAGGCCATGAAGTTGGGTCTAAGTGTGCCATTCTTGAACTAGCTTCTGTCAAAATCTCTTTGATTTTATCAGCTTTGGCTTTGGCCAATTTAGCATATGACTCAACACTAGCATTCACTAGTGCTTCAGCAGCTTTTGGTCCTATTCCTTCAATTTTGGTAAGGTCATCTGCTTTGTCAGTACTTGCTTTTTTAACCTTTTTAGGAGCAGCTTCTTTAGGTGCTTCTACTTTATCTTTTTCCACTTTTTCAACAACCTCCTCTTTTACAACTACTGGTGCTACAGCTTCTACTTTGGATGCTTTTGCTTTTGGGGCTTCCGCCTTTGGAGCTTTTACTTTTGGAGCTTCTGCCTTTGGGGAACCTTCAGTTCTAGCTTTAGGCGCATCACCTTGCTTTTCAGCTTTACGTTCTGATAAACCTTCTGCAACGGCATCAGTTACTTGGCCCATGATTATTTCAATTGATTTGGAAGCATCATCATTGGACGGCACTACATAATCAATGTCCCTTGGGTCACAATTGGTATCTACCATAGCGAAAATCGGGATGTTCAATTTTAAGGCCTCTTTAACGGCAATGTGCTCTCTCATAGTGTCAACTATAAAAATTGCTCCCGGAAGACGTGTCATTTCAGAAATAGAACCTAAGTTCTTTTCTAATTTTGCACGTAAACGATCAACTTGTAAACGTTCTTTTTTAGATAGTGTAAGAAACGTACCATCCTTCTTCATTCTATCAATAAAAGCCATTTTCTTTACAGCTTTACGTATAGTTACGAAGTTAGTCAACATACCACCAGGCCATCTTTCCGTAATGTATGGCATGTTTACCTTTGCTACCTTTTCAGCAACGATGTCCTTTGCTTGTTTTTTTGTGGCAACGAAAAGTATTTTTCGGCCTGAGGCAGCAATTTTTTTAAGGGCCTCATTGGCCTCATCTAATTTTGCTACTGTTTTGTAAAGGTTGATAACGTGGATTCCGTTGCGCTCCATGTAGATGTAGGGCGCCATGTTGGGATTCCATTTTCTTGTTAGGTGGCCAAAATGCACACCTGCTTCCAATAATTCTTTTACTTCGACTTTCGCCATTTTAAATTTAGTTTACGTTCTTTTGAATTAGCAATGTTTGAGTGGTATCCCGCTATGGCAGGAAGCCTCAAGCATTTAGATGCTAAACTAATATTACCCTGAACTCGTTTCAGGATTTCCCTGAATCGTGCTCCCAAATTTCTTTGGTCTGGGATTTTTAATTGTCTCTGATTTGAACGAGACTTTCAATGAACTAGGTTTCCCCTGCCCCGACGAATCGGAGGTTTCAGGGTCTATTAAAAAATTTGATTTCAAATAAATATTCCGAAATTATCGGAAGCTGCTGAAATACATTCAGCAAAATTGTTAACGCTTAGAGAACTGGAATTTCTTACGGGCTTTTTTCTGTCCGAATTTCTTACGTTCAACCATTCTTGGATCTCTAGTCAATAAACCTTCCGGTTTAAGTGTTATTCTGTTTTCCGCATCAATTTCACACAATGCTCTTGCAAGTGCCAATCTAATAGCCTCGGCCTGTCCTGTGATACCGCCGCCGAAAACATTCACTTTAACGTCATAATTATCTTCAGTATTGGTTAAAGCAAATGCTTGCTTAACTTTATATTGAAGTGTTGCTGTAGGAAAGTATTTGATAAGCTCCCTATCATTAACGGTAATGTTTCCTTTGCCTTCTGAAAGATAAACACGGGCTACAGCTGTTTTTCTTCTACCAATTTTGTGAATTACTTCCATTATTTAAGGTCGTTTAAATTTATTGCAGTTGGTTTTTGAGCTTCTTGATTATGGTTAGGCCCTACATAAACCTTTAGGTTTCTGAAAAGATCTGCACCTAATCTATTTTTAGGGAGCATTCCTTTAACTGCCTTTTCAACAATTTTGCCTGGATTTTTGTCCAACAATTGTTTTACAGTGGTCGTACGCTGGCCACCTGGGTAACCTGTATAACGGCTGTACGTTTTGCTATCCCACTTATTTCCTGATAGCGTGATTTTTTCAGCATTGATGATAACAATGTTGTCTCCACAATCAACATGGGGAGTAAAATTAGGTTTATGTTTACCTCTAAGTAATTTAGCAACTTTAGAAGCTAAGCGTCCTAATGTCTCTCCTTCGGCATCAACCAATAACCACTGCTTGTTTACAGTAGCTCTATTGGCAGAAATAGTCTTGTAGCTTAATGTGTCCACACTAATATTTTTATTAATTAAATACTTCAATCCCGTTAAATGGGGTGCAAATGTACAATTATTATACAAAAATACAAATGCTTATTTCTGATTATTTTTTTAGCTTAAAAAACAGGGCAAGGTATTGTTTTATTTTTCTATTTCATTCCGCTGGTTTTGTTAAGAAAATCTTAAAAAATGAATAAACTGTAACTTTTCTTTTACTGATTAGTCTTTAAATAAGACATCAATCAAATAATAATCAAGGATGAGAGCCAGCCTTCTGCTATTTTGCGCAATTTGCATTGTTCAAACATCTTTGTATGCGCAAGATTCAGCTAGCATTGTTCCAAAAAGAATATATACTACAAAAGCCTTGTCTGGCGGAAAACCACCGGTCATAGACGGTAAAATGGATGAAATCTCCTGGAGTAGCGTTGAATGGGGGAATGATTTTATCGAAAGTAGGCCCGATGAAAATACACTTCCAAGCAATCAAACACGATTCAAAATCACTTATGATCAGAAGTACATTTATATAGGTATACAATGTTTGGACAGTTTACCTGATAAAATTGTTAAAAGGCTTTCTCGTCGTGATAGTTTTGACGGGGATTGGGTAGGTGTTTTTATAGATAGTTATCATGATAAACGTACTGCCTTTGGATTCATAGTTTCTGCTGCCGGAGTTAAAGGTGATGTTTTTGAAACGAACAATGGCGGGAATGAAGATGATAGTTGGAATCCTATTTGGTATACTAAAACTAATATTGATGCTGAAGGATGGACGGCAGAAATGAAAATCCCATTAAGCCAATTAAAATTTGGTAAGTCTGAAGAGCAGATTTGGGGTATGGAGGTAATGCGCAGGCATTTCAGGGAAGAAGAGCGTTCTGTTTGGCAGCGTTTGCCACCTGATATTGCAGGTTTTGTAAGTGAATTTGGTGAGTTGCATGGATTATTAAACTTGGAACCTCAAAAACAATTGGAAATTCAACCTTATTCCGTAGCTAGTATAAAATCATATGAAGCAGAGGAGGGTAATCCGTTTCAAGATGGTAGCGATGGTGAATTAACTGTAGGATTGGATGCTAAAATTGGTATAACCAACGATTTAACCATGGATTTAACCATTAATCCAGATTTTGGTCAGGTTGAGGCGGATCCATCTGCAATTGCATTGGACGGATTTCAAATTTTCTTCCAAGAACAACGACCATTTTTTGTAGAGAATAAGAACATCTTTGATTATAGGGTTTCCTCTTCAGAAGCTGGAAACACTTTTGGGTCGGATAATTTATTCTATTCCAGGCGAATAGGTCGGAGCCCCCAGGGTTATCCGGATGCACTTGATGGGGAGTTTGTTGACCAACCGGAAAATACCAATATTATTGGAGCGGCTAAATTCAGTGGAAAAACCAAGGATGGTTGGTCTATAGGCGTATTGGAAAGTGTAACAGCAAAAAAATATGCTGCTATTGATAATAATGGTCAACGAAGAAAAGAATTGGTTGAGCCTTTAACGAATTACTTTGTTGGGCGTTTACAAAAGGATTTTAATGATCGCAATTCATATGTTGGAGGGATTTTCACAGCGACCAATAGAGATCAACTCACTGAGGAATTGGATTTTCTTCATCAATCTGCCTTTACCGGAGGATTGGATTTTAAGCATCAATGGAATGAACGTGATTGGTATTTGGGCGGTAATATTATTTGGAGTCATGTAAAGGGCAGTGCCGAGGCCATTAAGTATACGCAGGAATCAATCACGCATTTATTTCAGAGAGTAGGGGCCGACCATGTCGAAGTAGACCAAGACCGAACTTCCCTTTCAGGTACGGGGGGTAATATTCAACTGGGAAAAATCGGAAATGGCCATTGGAAATTTGAGACTGGCGCAACCTGGCGCTCCCCAGAATTGGAAATAAATGATATTGGCTTTCAAAGTCGCGCAGATGACATACGTCATTATACTTGGATTGGGTATCAAACCTTGAAACCGGATAATACCTTCAGAAAAGTAGGAATCAATTATAATCATTGGAGTGCCTGGGACTTTGGTGGAAATCATAATAATTTAATGTTCAATACCAATTCGTGGCAGAATTGGAAAAATAATTGGTTTACGAATATCGGTGTCAATTATGAGCCCATTAGATATTCAAACTTCGCATTAAGGGGTGGTCCAAGGCTTAGGGAATCCCCCCAAATTCGTTTCTGGAATGGGATGAATATGGATGGGCGTAAGAAATTAAGATTTAACTTTTTCCATAATGGGAATAAGGCTTTTGATGATTCATTTAGTTCTTATAATGCCGAATTTGGGATTACTTATCAACCGATGAATTCACTTCGGATATCAGCTTCCCCAGAGTATGGGATCAATAATAACAAGCTACAATATATTGATAATCTCGAGGTAGATGGGGAAACCAGATATATTAATGGCACTATTGATCAAAGGACATTGAGTATGTCATTTCGCCTGAATTATACTATAAATCCCAACTTAACAATCCAATATTGGGGACAACCTTTTATTTCCCGGGGTCGTTATTCCGATTTTAAGGAAGTTACCAATCCTATGGCAAAGGAATTTAATAATAGGATATTTCCATTTATGGGGAATCAGGTATCTTTGACTAACGACGTTTATGCCATAGATGATGATCTAGATGGTACTATTGATTTTACTTTTGATAATCCTGACTTCTCTTTTGTGCAATTTCGATCTAATCTGGTTGTAAGGTGGGAATATACCCCAGGTTCAGAAATCTATTTGGTATGGTCTCAAGACCTTTCGCAAACAGGAAATCCACAAGAAGGTCTTTTTGATGATCTTCAGGATAACATATTCAACAATGAAAAACCACAAAATATATTCTTGATTAAAGCGACCTATCGTTTTATTCTTTAGAAGTACAAATTAGCAGTGAAACCTGTTAAAGATTAATTAAAATCAGTGATTACTGTGATAGCCTATTTAATTTTATTTCTTTTGACAATCCAAAAACCGGCCTTGGCCTAAGCAATGAGAATTACCATTCTAACAGTTTTTACATTTTTTACATCTTTTTTTTTATTGGCCCAGGATACTGCGACAGTACAGCCCAAACGCAGCTATACAACCATGCCTATAATTGGAGAGAATGCTCCGAATATAGACGGGGATTTGGATGATAAAAGTTGGGAAATTGCAGAATGGTCTGGAGATTTTATTGAATGGGAACCAGATGAAAACACCCCACCAAGTCAACAAACCAAATTCAAAATAATTTATGATAAGAAATACCTCTATGTCGCTTTTCGATGTTATGATACAGAACCCAGTAAGATTGAGAAAAGACTGTCTAGAAGAGACGGTTTCGTTGGGGACGGGGTTGCTATTTTAATTGATAGCTACCATGACAAAAGAAACGCTTTTGTATTTATTGTTACTGCTGCTGGTGTTAAGGTCGATGAATTTGCCACTGAGAATGGTGATAATTTTGACAACAGCTGGAATCCAATTTGGTATACTGCAACTAAATTGGACGATGAAGGTTGGACCGCAGAAATGAAAATACCATTTAGCCAATTAAAATTTGGAAAATCAAAAGAACAGATCTGGGGCTTGGAGTGCTCTCGAATGGTCTTTAGGGAAGATGAGTGGTCTGTTTGGCAACGTTTACCACAAGATGCCCCTGGTATGGTAAGTGAATTTGGCGAACTTCGGGGATTGATAGACATACAGCCTCAAAAACAGCTTGAAATTCAGCCTTTTGTAGTGAATCAATTAGACACATATCCAAAGGAAGGTAGCAATCCATTCAGGGATGGAACGGATTTTATTTTGAACGGAGGATTGGATGCCAAAATTGGGATTACCAATGATTTGACCTTGGATTTGACAGTAAATCCAGATTTTGGACAGGTAGAAGCCGATCCAGGGGCTATAGCACTGGATGGTTTTCAGATTTTCTTTGAAGAAAGGCGCCCTTTTTTCGTAGAGAACAAGAATATCTTCGATTACGAATTTGCTGATAGGAATGATAATGTTTTTTATAGTCGAAGAATTGGTCGAAGTCCGCAGGGTGGTGCGAATTTATCGAATGGTGAGTTTGTAGATCAACCGAATAATACAACTATTTTGGGTGCGGCGAAATTCTCTGGGAAGACCAAATCTGGTTGGTCACTAGGTTTGTTGGAAAGTGTCACCGGTAAAATGTTCGCCGAAGTCGATGCCAATGGTGTAAGGCGGGAAGAGTTGGTTGAACCATTGACCAATTATTTAGTAGGTAGGGCGCAAAAGGATTTCAATAATCGAAATTCTTATGTGGGTGGAATTTTTACAGCTACCAATAGAAAACTGGAGTCAAATCTTGATTTTTTAAGAAAAGCCGCTTATACGGGTGGATTTGATTTTAAACACAATTGGAAAAATCGTAATTATTATATTGAAGGTAATGTTGTTGCTAGTCATATAACAGGAAGTAAAGAGGCAATCACCAATACCCAGAACAGTATAACCCATTTATTTCAAAGGGTTGATGCCAGTCATGTTGAGGTAGACCCGGATCGCACTTCAATGACGGGTACAGGAGGTAAATTGGAAATGGGAAAAGCCGGGGGCGGAAATTGGAGATATGAAGGAGGGGTAATCTGGCGCTCTCCTGAATTGGAATTGAATGATGTTGGCTTCTTAAGGCAGGCCGATGAAATAAAGCAATATGCTGAGGTAGAACGTCTCTTTTTGAAACCAACAGAATTTTACCGTAGAGCTCAAATAGGTATAGAACAATACACCACTTATGATTTTGAGGGTAATTATAATCGTATTCAGTATCAATTAGAAGGGTTTATTAATTATAAGAACAATTGGTGGACTGAAATTGGCACGGCCCATAAACCTCGAATCTTTTCCAATACGGTTTTAAGAGGTGGCCCGCGTTGGCGATGGTCCGATGAAAACTTCGGCTATTTATTTGTTGGATCCGATCAACGCAAAAAATTTAATTTTACCCTTGGATATATAAATAGTCAGGCCGCCGAAAATAATTTTTCACTGGAAAGGTATGTCATACGCCTTGGGTACCAACCCTTTGATGCTTTTAGCTTATCAGCGGAAATCGAGTATGAAGAAAATCCCAATAAGACCCAATATGTTGATGAAGTAGACTTTAGTGGAACACCGCGGTATATTACTGGAAATATAGATCAAAGAACTTTTAGTGCGGCATTGAGATTCAACTATAGTTTAAATCCAAATTTATCAATTCAATTTTATGGTCAACCCTTTATTTCTAGAGGTACTTATACTGATTTTAATTATGTGGATAATCCAATTGCAGAAAAATTGGATGATAGGATAATCTTGTATAATGCCAACCAGATATCTAGAACAAATAACACCGGATCTTACTTAATAGATGAAAATTTGGATGGCAATACAGATTATGAAATAGGGGACCCAGACTTTTCTTTTGTGCAATTTCGTTCTAATTTGGTTGTACGTTGGGAGTATATTCCCGGTTCTGAAATATTTTTGGTTTGGTCACAAGGAGTTACCGGATTTGGAGATCCTATGGATTCTTTGGGCAGTAATCTAGACGCTCAAATATTTAATCAAAAAATGGACAATACCTTTTTGATCAAAGCTACATATCGCTTCGTTTTGTAGATTTCAACAGTGCTATTTTATAATAAATCACCCTGTTTTACGTTATGGCCTTGAAATACTAACAAAACTTAAAATGATGCAACGATACTCCTTCTTATATATACTGGCTGCTTTCCTTATCTTTTCCTGTTCTTCGGATAAGGTGGAAGATGTAGCTGATGCTAGCTCAATTATTGGCACTTGGGAAGCAACGGACCTGATGATCAACAATGATACAGCTAGTGATGATGCTAAAAATGCGAGGGATATCCTCAATTTTTTAACAGCAAAGAATTGTTATATTCTTTCGTTTACTTTTAATAGTGATTTGACTGTTACTGCCCGAAACTCTTCGAACTATGTTGAAATCAGTGTAAATTCTGCAGGTACTGGATTAGAGATTCCATGTCCGACAGATAGCGACACAGAAGCAAGTACTTATACTTTTGACGGTATGGTTTTGACCATATTGGATAGCAATGGTGAAACAATAACCGTTGATGTAACCATTGATGGAGATACTATGGCAGTGGATGCCGCTGACCTGGATATTCCAAACTTTAATGATAGCGGGGAATTGATTTTTAGTAAAAGATAAGATTCAAAAATATTCATGAAAAGCCTTGATAGTAATATCAGGGCTTTTATTTTTTATAAAACTTGGTTTGAATATGTTGCTCTTGGGAACGAATAGTTACTATATACATTCCCGAGCTTAAAGTAGAGATGGGAATATTCAATGTGTTGTTTTTGATTCTCCATTGATGTACTAAAACCATATTTCCATAAACATCAGAAATAAAGATCTCCGCTTTTTCACTATTGATTAATCCGAGAATATTTACCACATTGGTGGCGGGGTTGGGAAATACTTTTACTTTTTGAGCTGACGGTGTTTCTTGCCTTGTAGTTGAACTTTCCCCCATTTGGGCGGATCCGACACTACAGAAAAAAACCAAAAATAAAATGGGTAATACCTTCTTCATCTAAATTAGACATTACAGCTAGTTTACTAGCAACGTAAAGCAATTGTAGATTAGTATACAATGTGGTCAAGGAACCTGGATTTTGGCTATTTTTTAACTATAATCAGGTGTTCAAGTACTTTCAATGTGCTTCTAGCCAGTTATTTCCAATGCCTAAATCCACATCCAATGGCACTGCCAATTGATAAGCATTTTCCATTTCAGATTTTATAAGGGTCTTTAGCTCCTCCAATTCTGGTTTATAGACATCAAAGACCAATTCATCATGTACTTGCAATAGCATCTTGGTTTTGTAATTGCCTTCCGTTAGTTTTTTATGGATGTTGATCATCGCAATTTTGATAATATCAGCTGCACTTCCTTGTATAGGGGCGTTCACCGCATTACGTTCAGCGGCACCACGAACTATGGCATTGCTACCATTAATGTCCTTCAGATATCGGCGCCTTCCCAAAACCGTCTGTACATAACCATGGTCACGGGCAAAATCTATTTGCTCACTCATATAGTTTCGAAGCTTGGGATAGGTCTTGTAATATGTTTCAATGAGTTCCTTCGCTTCGGTTCGGGATAAATCAGTTTGATTACTAAGTCCAAATGCCGATACCCCGTAGATGATACCAAAATTCACGGTTTTGGCGTTACTTCGTTGTTCGCGGGTCACTTCTTCCAGCGGAATATTAAAAACTTTGGATGCTGTGGAAGCATGAATATCCTCCCCATTTTTAAAAGCCTCTATCATAGTGGTTTCTTCACTTAGAGCAGCGATAATCCGTAGTTCTATTTGCGAATAATCCGCAGCCAATAGTGTATAATTATCATCCCGTGGGACGAATGCTTTTCGTACTTGCCGCCCTCGTTCTGTCCGTATAGGGATATTTTGAAGATTGGGGTTGTTGGAGCTTAACCTTCCTGTTGCCGCCACAGTTTGCATATAATCGGTATGAACACGACCCGTACTTTCTTCAACCTGCAAAGGCAATGCATCTACATAGGTGCTTTTAAGCTTGGCCAAGCCACGATATTCAAGCACATCCCGAATGATTTGATGATCCTTTGCTAAATAGGAAAGAACATCTTCAGCGGTGGAATATTGCCCTGTTTTGGTCTTTTTGGGTTTGTCTACCAATTTTAGTTTATCAAAAAGTATTTCACCCAATTGTTTTGGGGAGGCTATATTGAATTCCTGACCGGCCTCTTCGAAAATTTTTAATTCCAAGTTTTTGATATCGTTGTCCAAATCTTCGGAAAGTGAATTCAAGAATTCCTTGTCCAATTTGATACCCTCCAACTCCATATCAGCTAAAACATGTAATAAAGGAATCTCAATGGTATTGAATAATTCCTCTGTTTTTGCCTCAGCCAATTCTGGTCTAAAATGCTGTGCTAATTGAAAGGTAATGTCGGCATCCTCAACGGCATATTCGGTTTGTTGCTCCAATGGCACATCGCGCATGCTTAATTGGTTCTTTCCTTTTTTGCCTATGAGTTCTGTAATTGAAACAGGGGTATAATTCAGGTAGGTCTCTGCAAGGACATCCATATTGTGGCGCATATCTGGGTTGATAAGATAGTGGGCCAACATGGTGTCAAAGCATTTGCCTTTTACCTTAATGTTGTATTTATGAAGGACTTTAATATCATACTTTAAATTCTGACCGATCTTCTCAATAGTTTCGGATTCAAAAAACGGACGTAGTGTTTCAATGTGCGCTTGCGCTTCATCTTTGTTATCGGGAAATGGAATATAAAATCCTTTACCCGCCTCCCACGAAAAGGCAATCCCCACCAATTCAGCCGTAAGCGGATTCAATCCCGTTGTTTCCGTATCAAAACAAACCGAAGTTTGCTTCATTAGGTTCTGCATGAAAAGTTTCATGGCCATATCGCTTGTTATGCTTTGATATACATGCGGCACCTCTTTTATGGTCTTTCGCCCTGAAGTTGCTTTGATGGTGGCCGGTGCATTACCATCGCTCCCGAAAAGTGAAAATTGACCGCCACCAGCTTCGGACACCACTTTCTTGGTTGCTGGTGTATCATTGCTCGTTGCGCTTACTTCTTCAGTTTCCTGGGAAAATATCTTGATGAATTGGTCTTTGAGCCTTCTAAATTCAAGTTCTTCAAAAATCTCTTGAA
>CBDUKE010000017.1:0-36208 GCA_965367725.1 uncultured Maribacter sp.
GCGTCAAAAATAATCAAAACATTACGAATGGTAATGCTTTTCAATTGAAATGAGGTTTGCATTGTTTAATGTAAACTAGCTCATTACCCTATTGCTATATTGGGAAGGTGAGACTCCTTTTTGGGCCTTGAACTGGCGATTGAAATTTGAAATTGAATTAAACCCTGATTTTTCCGCAATTTCAGCTATGGGCAATTCGGTGTCATTTAGAAGTTGACAAGCATGTTTTAAACGCAATTCAATTAAAAACTGAAAAAATGTTTTGTGTGTTCGGTTCTTAAAAAAACGACAGAAGGCGTTTGGTGTCATAAAAGCCAGTTCAGCAACGGTTTCAAGGCTAATTTCATGTTGGAAGTTATTTATGACAAAATCAAAGATTACCTGTAATCGTTGTCCATCCCGATTTCCTATTTTCTTAGGATAAACAAAACTGGTCAGAACTTCGCGTTCAGATTTACACAGCATTTTAAGTAGTAACAAGAGATTCGTAAACCGGGTTAATTTATCCTGCTCTGGAAATTTGAGCAATAAATCAGATACCGCTTTTTTATCGGATAGCAATCTAAATCCATCATTGGCAAGATCAAAAAACCCATGTATCTCTTCAATATCAGCAAGATCAAAAAAATCAGTCCCAAATGAATCCCTGGTAAAAAACAGTGAGATCATTTTAACCTCCTTAGCTGTTTTTTCACTTTGGAAGAGGTGTGGACAGTTAGCGCCTATCACAAAAAAATCATGGGCTGTGAAGTGATGGATACTATCACCTACAACTAATTTACCCTGCCCTTTTAAAATTAAACTCAATTGCAATTCTTCATGCTGGTGCAATTGGTTATAGAACATTTTGGATTCATCGACTTGTACAATCAAATTTTGGTTCAGCGGTTTGGGAATTTTAAAAGGAAGGACTTTCATATCGTAATAATATGCATATATTGAACTTTAATAGGTAGTGGATGTGTAATATGAGGTAATATACTCATAATAATTGATAATATTGATATAACAATTACACCGGAATCCATAGTATTTTTGTACTACAACCATTTAAATAAAAAAGTTATGCAAGTACAATGGGAAGGTGTAATGCCAGCAGTGACCACTAAATTCAATGCGGATGATACGCTAGATTTGATCATGTTTCGCAAGAACATAGAAGCACAATTAGAAGCAGGTGTTACCGGAATAATACTTGGGGGAACCTTAGGAGAAGCCAGTACCCTGACCGATGATGAAAAGCGAATCTTGATTCAGGAGACCGTAGCAATCGTAGCTGGTAAAGTTCCCGTAATCATTAATATTGCGGAACAAAGTACCAAGGATGCCATTCTAGCCGCCCAAAGGGCAAAAGAGTATGGTGCCAGTGGTTTAATGATATTGCCCCCAATGCGTTACAAGGCTACAGATCACGAAACGGTGGTATATTTTAAAGAAGTTGCCAAAAGCACAGATTTGCCGATCATGATCTATAATAATCCTATTGATTATAAAATAGAGGTGACCTTGGATATGTTTGAGGAATTGTTGGAAGAATGTCATAATATCGAAGCAGTTAAGGAATCAACCCGCGATATTTCCAATATTACGAGAATCAGAAATAGATTTGGAAATAGATTGAAAGTGCTTTGTGGTGTTGATACCTTAGCACTGGAAAGTGTTTTAATGGGTGCTGATGGTTGGGTTGCAGGTCTTGTATGCGCTTTCCCAGCTGAAACCGTTGCAATTCATGAATTGGTTAAAGCCGGGAGAGTATCTGAGGCAATAGCAATCTACCGATGGTTCTTACCATTGTTGGAATTGGATATAAGTCCACAATTGGTCCAGAACATTAAATTAGCCGAAGTAGGCACAGGTATTGGTACAGAAATAGTTAGAGCTCCTAGGTTGCCATTGCATGGTGCAGAAAGAACTAGAGTGTTAAAAATTATTGAAGAAGGTTTGCGCACCAGACCTACATTGCCAGATTACAAGGCAATTGCCCAAGGTGTATAAATGCATTGAATTATTAAATGGTTTCGGCTATTATTGAAAGAATAATTCAATACATTGGTATTACATTGATTTATTAATCGAACATTACTTCAAATATGATTACAGGGAAAAACTATATAGGAAATAGTCTATCAGCAATAGGTAGTAAAACGTATGCAACTTTTAATCCCCAACTGAACAAAGAAAACGAGTTCAATTTTACGGAGGCAACACAAAATGAGATTGATCAAGCGGTACAGTTGGCCAAAAATGCCTACCGCGAGTTTAGCGGAATTTCAGGAACAAGAAAGGCTGAATTTTTAAATGCGATTGCTGATGAAATTCTGGCCTTGGATGATGTATTGATCAAAGCATATTGCTCGGAAACTGGGTTGCCAGAAGGCAGGGCAATGGGTGAGAGGGGAAGGACTATAGGGCAATTACGTTCTTTTGCATCATTGGTGCAAGAAGGTTCCTGGGTAGAAGCTACCATTGACACTGCGATTCCGGATAGGGCACCTATTCCAAAACCAGATTTACGAAAAATGATGATGCCTTTGGGCCCTGTGGTTGTTTTTGGCGCAAGTAATTTTCCATTGGCATATTCAACTGCTGGTGGGGATACCGCAGCTGCTTTTGCAGCGGGTTGTCCTGTTATTGTAAAATCACACCCTATGCATGCAGGCACTGGTGAATTGGTTGCCTCAGCGATTGTTAAAGCTGCTGAAAAAACAAAGATGCCCAATGGTGTTTTTTCCAATTTAAATAGCAGTGGCATTGAATTAGGCATAACTCTGGTAAAACATCCCGGAGTAAAGGCTGTAGGTTTTACAGGAAGTATAAGAGGGGGACGGGCATTGTTTGATTTAGCTGCGCAACGTGAAGAACCAATTCCTGTTTTTGCCGAAATGGGAAGCGTTAATCCAGTGGTTTTAATGCCGAAAGCGGTTCAGAAAAGAGGCGGTGTTTTGGCAAAGACATATGCTGGATCAATTACCTTGGGTACAGGACAATTTTGCACTAATCCAGGACTAATATTAGGAATAAAAGGAGACAGTTTGACTAATTTCATTCAAACACTTTCAGATGAAATTGTAAAGATTGAACCCACTTGTATGTTACACCCGAATATTATAGGGGCCTATGAAAGCAATAGGCATAAAGCGGTTTCACAAAATGGTTTGCAGATTGTTGCAGATTATGATACAGATGTTCAGACGAATTATGCTCGACAAACGGTTACCACAGTAGAGGGTAAGACCTTTTTGGAAAATAATACCTTGCATCAGGAAGTTTTCGGGCCTTATTCAATTGTAGTACAATGTGAGGATATTGACCAATTAGAGCTAATTATAGCTAATCTTGAAGGGCAGCTTACCGGAACAATAATTGCCGAAGAAAGCGAACTAAGCAATTATCCGAGCGTGGTCAGTGCTTTGCAAAATAGAGTTGGTAGATTAATATATAATGGGGTTCCTACGGGTGTGGAGGTTTGTCCTTCAATGCATCACGGCGGACCATATCCTTCCTCAACCGATAGTCGTTTCACAGCAGTAGGTATTCATTCAATTAAAAGATGGGTAAGACCAATTAGCTATCAAGATTGGCCAGATAGTTTATTGCCAAATGAATTGAAAAACTCAAATCCGTTGGGCATATTAAGATTAGTGAATAATGTTAATACCAATAGTTCAATCTAAGTATCACCGAGATGGGTCGTAGTACGTTTACCTGTATTGATGCACATACCTGTGGAAATCCTGTTAGGGTGGTAGCGGAAGGAGGTCCTGAACTCATTGGTGCGAATATGAGTGAAAGGCGCCAACATTTCCTTAGGGAATTTGACTGGATCAGAAAAGGATTGATGTTCGAACCACGAGGTCATGATATGATGAGTGGGAGTATTTTTTATCCCCCGTCGAATCCTGCAAATGATTTTGGCATTCTGTTTATTGAAACCAGCGGTTGCTTACCCATGTGTGGTCATGGTACTATTGGGTCTATAACCATCGGAATAGAAGAAGGCCTTTTGGCACCCAAAACACCAGGCAAAGTCCGAATGGAGACTCCGGCAGGCTTGGTAGAAGTAGAATACAAGCAAAACGGGAAAAAAGTGGATTGGGTTAAACTGACCAATGTAAAGTCCTATTTGGCAGCAATCGAGCTTACTATTGACTGTGAGGAGTTGGGCGAATTGGTTTTTGATGTTTCCTACGGAGGTAATTATTACGCTATTGTAGATCCCCAAAAGAATTTTGCCGGTATTCAGGCTTTTACGGCAAGTAAACTCATTCAGTACAGTCAGGAAATTAGGAGAAAGATCAATACAAAATATCCTGGAATGTTTGTGCATCCCGAAAATGAAACCATAAATGGTGTTAGTCATATGTTATGGACAGGTGATACCATTTCTTCTAAAGCAACAGCCAGAAATGCAGTTTTTTACGGGGATAAAGCTATTGATCGTTCCCCTTGTGGAACAGGCACCTCTGCCCGGATGGCCCAATGGTATGCCAAAGGCAAATTAAAAATGGGAGATGCATTCATACATGAAAGTTATATTGGTTCACAGTTCATTGGAAGAGTAGAAAAGGAAACTTCTTTGGGTAATATGCCTGCTATCATCCCAAGCATTCAAGGATGGGCAAAAATATATGGCCACAATACCATTACGATAGATGATGATGACCCATACGCACATGGGTTTCAAGTAATATAAAATGGGTAAAAGTATTATCATAATCGGAGGTGGAATCGTTGGGCTTTGCACTGCATATTATCTACAAAAAGAGGGATATGAAGTAACGGTTATTGATAAATCAGATTTATCAAACGGGGCTTCATTTGTTAATGCCGGTTATATTACACCGAGTCATATCATTCCTATGGCAGCTCCTGGCATGGTTTTCAAAAGCATTAAGTGGATGTTCAATTCCTCCAGTCCATTTTACATCAAACCGCGTTTTGACTTAGACTTCTTTAAATGGTCATGGTACTTTTATAGGGCTTCGACCCAAGCGAAAGTAGAAAAGGCAATCCCAGTCATAAAGCACATAAATCTATTAAGTAGGGATCTGTTTGAGAGCATAAAGGCCTCTGGGGATTTGGGTGATTTTCAATTAGAACGAAAAGGATTGTTGATGTTGTATAAGACCGATGTCGCTGCTGAGGAGGAAATGAAAGTTGCAGAAAAGGCAAAGCAGTTGGGGTTGGAAGTTGAATTCTTGAACAATCATCAATTAAATGCTATTGAACCCAATGTTAATATTGATGCAAAAGGAGCAATCCACTACGAGTGTGATGGGCATATGACACCAACTGAATTCATGCACAAAATGATTGCTTTTTTAAGGAATAAAGGAGTTGTCATTAAGAGCAATGAGGAAGTGTTGGATATTTCAGTTTCTAATGATAAAATTCAGAAAATTGTGACCTCGGAAGCATCCTACAAAGCCGATGAAGTGGTTATGGCCGCCGGATCATGGAGCGGGCAACTTTCCAAAAAATTGCATATAAAACTACCCATACAGGCAGGAAAAGGGTATCGTATAAACGTTGAGAGGACAACTGGGATTACGATGCCCGCCATTTTATTGGAAGCTAAAGTCGCAGTTACCCCAATGAAAGGTTTCACTCGATTTGCAGGTACTATGGAATTCTCAGGTATTAATGCAACTATTAGAAAAGAGCGTGTACAAGCTATTGCCAAGGCCGCTAATCATTTTTATCCCGAAATAGAGATCAATGCCACGGAGATTGAAAAAGCTAAAAGTGGAATGCGACCAGTATCCCCCGATGGCTTGCCTTTTATTGGAAGATGCCCTGAAATCCAAAACCTCACATTTGCAACGGGCCATGCTATGATGGGGTGGAGTTTGGGCCCTGCAACAGGTAAATTGGTGACTGAGGTTATTGATGGTAAAAAAACCTCGATGGATATCAGCCCTTTTGCCCCTTTAAGGAAATTTTAGTATAAATAAACTTTTAGGACACCTACCGAGTTTATCCTGAGTGAGGACGAAGGGCAGGAATGACAACGTAAGTCTTTCCTTAACATGAATGTTCACCAACAATTCACTATTTGTGCTGATTGGGAACAATCATTGCTTACTCCAACCAGAAAAAAGCTACTCTTCCGCGTTAATTAAATTAAAGGCCCCTTTGACTAAGATCTGATCATTTTCTGTAAAATCAGCACTATTTTTGATACTAGTGTACCCATTAAAACTGCGCCCAATTATAACTTCTTTTTGATCAAAAGCATACTGGGCTTGTTCTTGGGAATTGAATGACAATACATAGTATTTATCATCCACTGTAATGATAGCATCATTAGGTAAGGCAAGTTCCTGGCTAGATTCGGTGATTATCTTTGCATCAACGAACATGCCTAAAGCGAAATTATGGTTTTTGTCATCATCCAAATGGCCATGCACTTTTACAGTTCGGTTTTTAGTGTCAATTGAAGTCCCCACTAGGTGTACTTCAGCTTCGAACGTATCCTCAAGAGCTTCTGGAATATTGAAAACGATTTTTTGCCCTTCCTTTACTTTAAGGATATCTTTTTCAAATACAGCAAGTTCAAGATGTATATGGTCTGTATTTATGATTTCCATGATCTCATCTGAAGGCGAAACATAGGTACCTTTACTAATATTCATTTTTGTGACACTGCCGTGAATAGGCGCATATAAAGCAATTTCCGAAGTAATATTCCCAGCTTCAACAGCACTGATATTGATATTGAGCATCTGTAATTTCTTTTTCAGTCCGTTATGGATGGCCAAGGCACTTTTATAATCGCTCTCTGCTTTTAAGAAATTCTTTTTGGAAGTAATTTGTTCCTCGAACAAGGTTTTTTGACGGTCATATTCCGATTTCAAATAGGTAAGCTGTTCTCCCGTTTCAAGATAACTTTGCTGCATTTCTACAAACTCAGGGTTTTCCAAGGTAGCCAATACCTGACCTTTTCGAACTTTGTTACCGACCAATAGCGGGGTTTTTTGAACATATCCACCGGCAAAAGAACTTATAATAGCCCTACTTTGCGGGGGCACATCTACCATTCCCGTGCTTTGAACCACTAAAGGAAAGGATTGCGCTGTTAATTTACCAAGTTGCATTTTGCTGTCTTCGAACTGGGCTTTACTAATTTCTATTAGCTTTGATTCTATGTTTATGGTAGTATTTTCACTTTTGTTTGCTGATTCCCCACAGCCCATAAATAAAAGTGTGGTGAAAAGGAATATGATGTATTGAAAGGATTTCATGAAATATATGTTAAGGTTTTTATCTATTAAATTGATTTTAGCCGCTAATCGATTTTTGTTTTTCATAGTGTTAAATGATTTAATGCAATAACGGTTTGATTGTAATTGTTTAAATTTTCTAAATAGGAGAGTGTTATACTATAGGCATTTTCCAAGCTTTGGATATATTGGAAAAAATCTATTTCCCCATTCTGGAAGCTTAAAGAAGCTGTTTTAAGAATTTCATCAGAAAGCTTTTGGCCACTGTTCTCATAATAGTTTAAAGCTTCTTCATATTTTCGTAGTTGTCCCAAAAGTTGTTCATACTTCAGCTGAAGCCGGTTTTTATAATCAAGGGATTCTTCAACGGCGACATCTTTAGCAATTTTTGCAGCTTTAATTCTGGAAGCATTTCCACTAAAGAGCAAGGGTATTTTTAGGCCTACTTGATAACCGTATAGGTTTTCGCCCAGCCCGGTATTTGTGCCTTGGAAATAATCAAAACTTATATCTGGTAATAGTTGTTGCTTTTCAAACCCACTTTTGGCTTTAAAGAGCATATTTCTTTGGTTATATAATAAAATACCTGCGTTTTGCGCTAAATCATTCAGCTGTAATTCCAATTTATAAAGGGGTGTCAATGCAATATCCAAGGGCGCTTCAACCTGTGTTATTTTTTCCAATTGGGCATAAGCGATTCCAACATCTTCCCTAGCTTGATTAAAGAGCGCATGAAATTCCTTTTGTTTTGCTTGGGCCGTTATTTTTTCAAGATAATTGGTTTCCCCTAATTCAAACCTTCGTTGGGAAGCATGGGCGAATTTTTTATAAATGCTATCCAAATATCTATAGACCCCTTTCTTTTCCCGAGTATATAATAATTGGTGATAGGCTGAAGCAATTTCGCGTTCAAGACTTTGCTTTTGCATCTCGTAAAGACTTTGCTCAATCCTTAAATTGACTTTATTAATACGTTTGCCAGCGAAATAAACCGTGGGGAACAAAATGCTTTGTTGAATTCCATACACTTTTAACGGCTCATTATTGAAAGCCAGATTATTTTGATCGTAATGATAATAAACTTCCGTCTTATCAAAATTAAATGCACTACCCACAAGGGCAGCTGAGGCTGTTACTTTTAGAGAAGCGGCTTTCAATCCGGCATTATTTTCCATCGCCAAAGCCCTTACTTCATCAAAATTCAATCCTTTTTCCTGGGCATTTACATTGAATGCAAGTAGTAAAAGGAGTACGCTCAAACCTTGAGTTGGTTTCTTTTTGACGATCTTTTTAAGTTCAACTTTTGAATCGAAGATTGCATATAAAACTGGTAAAACAACTAGCGTAAGTAGGGTGGCGGTGATAAGTCCGCCAATAACGACTGTTGCCAAGGGTCTTTGCACTTCTGCACCGGCACTGGTTGAAATCGCCATAGGTAGGAAGCCTAATGCCGCAGCGGATGCGGTTAGAAGTACTGCCCTTAGTCTGTCTTTCGTTCCTTGTTTAATTCGTGCTTCAATATCAATCATACCTTGATGTTTTAAGTCCTTAAAATGTTCTATCAAAACAATTCCGTTTAAAACGGCAATCCCAAAAAGAGCAATGAATCCTACTCCTGCCGAAATACTGAAAGGCATATCCCTTATCCATAATAAGAACACACCTCCAACGGCAGCCAAAGGAATGGCGGAATAAATCACTAATGCATCTTTGACCGATTCAAAGGCAAAAAAGAGCATAAAGAAAATCAAGACCAATGCTATGGGAACGGCTATTTTTAATCGGTCTTTGGCACTTTGCAAATTTTCAAACTGCCCTCCATAAGTAATACTATAGCCAACAGGAAGTTTGATGTTTGCTTCTATCCGATTTTGAACATCGGTCACTACAGATTGTAAATCACGGTTACGAACATTTATACCTACCACTATTCTTCGTTTGGTGTCATCCCTAGAAATTTTAGCTGCTCCTTTGGTATAAGAAATTTTTGCGAGTTCACTTAGTGGAATCTTTCCACCTGAGGGTAAATCAACATATAGGTTTTTAATATTGTCTATATCCTTTCGGCTTTCCTGATCTAATCGTAAGGTTAGATCAAATCGTTTTTCCCCTTCGAAAACACTACCCAAATTCGCTCCGGCGAAACCCATTGTAACTACCTTGTTCAAATCATTGATGTTCAATCCGTAACGGGCTATTTTAGCGCGTTGGTATTTTATGTTCATTTGTGGCAATCCCGTAATTTTCTCTACACTGATATCGGCAGCGCCTTCAATACCTTCGACCAACTTTCTTATTTCGTTCCCTTTTTTGTTCAAGATATCCAGATCCTCACCAAATATCTTAATGGCGATATCAGCACGTACACCTGTAATAAGCTCATTAAACCGCATTTCAATGGGTTGGGTAAATTCAACTTCCATTCCTGGAATAATGCCCAAGGCTTCTTTGAATTTATCCGCAAGTTGGTCTTTAGAGGAGGCAGATACCCAATCCTTTTTTGGTAAAAGTGTTATAATAACGTCGGTCTCTTCCATAGACATAGGGTCTGTGGGGACTTCTGCCGCACCAATCCTAGTAACCACCTGATCTACCTCAGGAAATTCATTTAACAATATCTTTTCAATTCTTGTGGTAGTCTCTATAGTTTTGCTCAAGGAAGTACCCGTCTTAAGAATGGGTTGAATAACAAAATCACCTTCATCCAAGGTAGGTACGAATTCCCCTCCCATAGTTGTAAAAAGATAAATTGAGAATGCCAGTAAAACAGCAGCAATTCCAAGGACCAATTTTTTGCTTTGTAAAGCCCAATGAATTGTTGGTTCATAAACCAGATTCAAAAATCGCATTAAACGAACCGAGATGTTCTTATCAGAAACCCTCGAAGGTTTTAATATCAAAGTCGAAATTACTGGCACATATGTAAAACATAAAAGCATTGCACCAATCAAGGCAAAACTAAAGGTCAAGGCCATGGGTTTGAACATTTTTCCCTCTACACCGCTCAATGATAAAATAGGAATGAATACAATCAGGATAATCAGCTGACCAAAGATTGCAGAGTTCATCATCTTGGAGGCGCTGTTAAATGTAATTTCATCTTTGGCGAGCATTACATCTTTTGCCGACATACTGTCTAACTCTAATCTTTTAGAAGTAATCTGGAAGGCAATAAACTCAACAATAATTACAGCACCATCAATGATGATTCCAAAATCTATAGCTCCAAGACTCATTAAATTTGCATCGACTCCAAATAAATACATAAATGAAAGCGCAAATAAAAGACATAACGGAATCACAGAAGCGACGACCAACCCAGACCTAAAATTTCCCAGGAGTAGCACCACCACAAAAATTACGATTAGACACCCTAAAATGAGATTCTCTGCAACTGTAAAGGTTGTTTTTGCGATTAATTCGCTGCGTTCCAAAAACGGATTGATATAAACGCCTTCTGGCAATGTTTTGGAAATGGAAGCAACACGATCCTTCACTGCATCTATTACCTTTTTTGAATTGGCATCTTTGAGCATCATTACCTGTCCCAATACTTTTTCACCTTCACCATTGCCAGTAATTGCGCCAAAACGTGTTGCGCTGCCAAAGCCAACCTTGGCAATATTCTTTATAAAAATGGGTATGCCGTCTACATTTTTAACTACAATATTCTCAATATCCGTCAAAGAAGTGATTAATCCCTCACCACGGATAAAGAATGCCTGGTTGGTTTTTTCAATATAACCACCCCCAGCAACACTGTTATTGTTTTCCAGGGCTTTAAAAACCTCAGCGATGGTTATATTCATCGCACTCAATTTTTCGGTATTAATGGCAACTTCATATTGTTTTAAATTACCTCCCCATGTGTTTACCTCTACAACTCCAGGGATACCAGAAAGTTGACGTTTTACTATCCAATCTTGGATGGTGCGTAAATCCATCGCCGAATATTGGTCTTTATACCCTGGTTTAGTATCTAGAATGTACTGGTAAATCTCACCCAAACCGGTAGTTATGGGGCCCATTTCGGGGGTGCCAAATCCTTCAGGTATTTTTTCTGAAGCTGATTTTATTTTTTCCGCAATCAACTGTCGGGGTAAATAAGTACCCATGTCATCCTCAAAAACAATGGTGACAACCGATAAACCAAATTTTGATATTGACCGAATCTCGACAACGCCTGGCAGATTGGCCATTTCAAGCTCCACAGGATAGGTTATAAACTGTTCAATATCCTGGGTAGAAAGGTTCTGGGAAGTAGTTATAACCTGTACTTGGTTGTTGGTCACATCAGGAACCGCACCTATTGAAATTTGGGTTAAGGAGTAAATCCCAAAGAAAACTATAAAAAATGTTAGTAAAAGAACTATAAGTTTGTTCTTTATACTAAATCGTATGATTTTAGATAACATAATCCTAAATAAAAAGTGATACAAAACATCAACACACAATGGTTGTCGACGAACTAAATCTAAAAGGGACTATGCTTGTTTAGGAGGTTGAAAAATATCAAATTTTTCAAAGGAGGCGTAATTGTCCAAATAATAAAAATTGGCGGTAAAATCGACGATTGGACACGTTTTTAATAAGGGTATTTGAATTTTGTTATTAACATTGGCGGTAAACACATGCGAACAACACTGGTGGGTGAAAGGAAGTTCTTCATGTTCTTGTTTTTCTTCCTGGTGATCTCGCGAATGATCTTTTTGCATTTCACCGTAATGCTTTGAAATAAAGACAATGAAATTATCACCATATTTTTCAGAGTGAAATTCGGCATGTTCTAAAAATTCATCAATATAGGCCAAGTCGCTCAAATCCAAATTAAAACTTTGGAATAGAACTAAAATAGATAACGCTATGGAAAAAACCTTGGCCATAAGACTATAAAGATACTGATTATTTCAATTTTGTGGGATATCCCTGATAGATTAGCCTTATGAGGCATTACTTTTTTATATTGTTTGTAAATGATAAATCGTAAACCAATTGGCCATCATGCTTATGGTGAAGCCGAGTAAGCTTCCATAATTTCAGAAATGAAATTGGCGTTACAAGTAGAAGGGGGAAAGGTTGCGGTGATGAAAACGATTTAGCTTTCCTCTAAGTGTTTTAATGTCGTAAATTTATATTCGGTTCAGATTAAAAATAACACTTTGAAAATTAGTCAACATGGAAAAATCCATTTCAAAAGGAAAAAATTCTATTCAAATTTCCACTCCTCTTTCACGCAGAAAGTTCATTTCAAGAACGGCATTGACTGTTGGTGCGATCAGTATTATACCTCGGCATGTTTTGGGACAAGGATTTATTGCACCTAGTGATAAAATCAATCTAGGATTTATTGGTCTAGGAAAACAAACAAACGGATTGGCAAGGCGTTTTGTTGATAGTACAAGTGCACAAATAGTGGCAGGTTGTGATGTATGGACAACAAAAACAGCAGCTTTTGAAAAGCATTTAGGGAAACTTTATGCCAAGGAAAGGAAGGTTAGAAAATATAAAGGTCTCACCAGTTATTCAGATTATAAGGAATTATTATCCCGGGAAGATATTGACGCGGTTGTTATAGCCACTCCAGATCATTGGCATGCAACACAAGCTATAGATGCCATGTATGCAGGCAAGGATGTATATTGTGAAAAACCATTAACCCACAGAATAACGGAAGGTATAGAATTAGTGAAAACGACTGAAGAAACGGAAAAGATTTTGCAAACAGGTAGCATGCAACGTTCTGGGAATAATTTTAGAAAAGCATGCGAATTGGTCCGGAACGGATATTTGGGAGACATCAAAAAAGTATTGGTCAATGTTGGGGACCCAGCAATACCTTATAATATGCAAGAAGAGTCCATTCCAAAGGAATTGGATTGGAATAAATGGTGCGGTCCTGCACCACTATTGCCCTATAACCATAGATTGGCACCATCTCGCAATGATGTTGATTTTTGGCCAGACTTTAGATTGTTCAGGGAAGTAGGTGGTGGAATCCTTTGTGATTGGGGTGCTCATATGTTTGATATTGCACAATGGGCTCTTGGTACCGATAAAACTGGACCAATAAGATATATTCCTCCTACAGATAGTACCTCCGTTCGTGGATTACGTATGTTCTATGCCAATGGAATTGAAATGGTGCATGAAGATTTTGGAAGAGGTTGGGGAGTTCGTTTTATCGGAAGTGAGGGTACCATGGATATCAGTAGAAACTATTTTGAGGCAGATCCTGCAAACATCTTGACGGCTACGTTGAAAGATTCTGATATACGGTTGTACAACACCAAAGAAAACCATTACCAAGATTGGTTAGATTCCATCAAGAATAGAACACAACCTATTTGTGATGCGGAAACAGGCCATCGTTCTGCCAGCATTTGTAATATTGCGAACATCGCTTATCAATTGGGCCATGACTTGGAATGGGATCCAACAAAAGAGCAATTTAAAGGCGATTCTGAAGCTAATGCACTGCGAAGTAGAGTAAACAGGGACTATTCTAAATAGTAATAACATTGTTGAATAACATGCTATAAGTCCATCTGTTTCCAAGGATTAATTTATTTCCTCTTCGATACAGCTCTATAATACAGGAACAAGATAATCAGTAATAGGATCGTCAAACCAGCAATGATGGATATGGTAATAAAAATGATCTTCTGGTTTCTTTTTTGCGCATTTAGCGCATCCATTTCTATTTGCCTTTGGTCAAGTTCAAAATCTGTTCGTAGATTGGCCATCCCTTGTACCGCCTCGATATTTGTAACACTGTCCTTATAGGTGGTAAAGTTCTTGGCTTGTGAAATTGCAGCTTCAGCCAAAGGTGCCATTACCTCATAACCCAACTTGGTAGGGTGTACTTCATCATTCGCGAATTTTTTTGGCAGTCCTTTGCGCTCATCCACCATTACTGAAAAGTAATCCAAGTAAACATGTCCGTTTTGTTCCGAATATTCTTTTAACATCTTGTTTAGAGCCACTATTTTTCCGGCAGGTTCCAAACCTGGTTTCCAGGGATAATCATAAGCGGGCAGGGTAGAGGATATTACCACTTTAATACCATGGGCTTTTGCTAGCTCTGCCATTGATTTTATATTATCTGCGATCATTTCCAAGGTTGATGGACCGGTGTTTCCGGCAATATCATTGGTCCCAGCAAGTATGACCACCACTTTAGGCTGCAGCGCTATAACATCTTGGCGAAAACGAAGCAACATTTGTGGTGTGGTTTGTCCACTTATGCCTCTATTGATATAGGGTTTGCCTTCAAAGAATTCGGGCATAATATTCAACCAGCCTATGGTGATGGAGTTGCCCATAAAAACAACTCTATTTTCATTGGCCTTTGGCAACCCAATTTTAGCATTATCTGCTCTAAAGTGTTCAAGATTTGCCCAATCTTGGGCATTGGAAGTAGTTATCAAAAACATTGAAAATAAAACTAAAACTGATTTCATAGAGAAGGGTTTAACCGAATAATAAATATAAATTTTGATAAGTACTAAATATAGTGATTTAGCTTAATTACGTGAAACAAAAAAGCCCTGACGTAAATAGTCAGGGCCTTTGATTTTAATTTAAGATTATCTTATTCACAGTCTATATCTTCACCTGTGCTGTCCCAGCAATGCCATAATTCATCCTCAAAATGGGTTGGGGCCATTACGCGACCGTTAAAATCGGTTCGGTTCCATTCAATATTAACATCAACAAAGTCCTCCCATTGCAAGTCATAGACATGAATGTTATAATAGACATCATAATCCCCTTCCTGTAAACCATACTCCAAGTAACTGCCTTTAAATAGGTCATCATTATCTTCATCATTCAATTCACGTACCCAAGAGTACCTGATACTTCCAATTTCATCATTTTCACGACTCCATTCAATATTGATCATACGATTGGGTCGCTCAGGACTTTGGTAAAGTGCCCATTCTCCGCTATTTCCATCTAAATCAGAAACACCCGAGAACCAAAGGAACTCTTCAAAAGGGTCAACTCCAGTTTTGGTAACATACATTTTCCATACCACTTCTTCACTGGTCAATTCTCCTGTAAGCCTCGCGGTATATTCACTTGTGAAACCATCAACGGTATAGGACCATTGCCATGTGTTTTCACCTATTAATTCTGCCTTGTGTGCAAATGCCCCTTTAAATGAAGCAACCGGAACAGCTAGGTTAGTGAACAAGGCTGTATTCCAAATACCGACAACCAATCTAGGATATAACCAGTTACCACCTACTTTGGCGGTAGTTGAATTTAGTTTACCTGAGTTTGATGAATCATCTAAAAAATCACTGAAATCTACTGCCATTGATTCATATGGAGGCAATACCAGTGCATTCTCGTCAGGATTAACCTTATCATCTGATTTATCACAGGAAATATTAAATACCATGATAAAAGCCAATAAAGCGTATCCAATTCTTAATCTTGTTTTCATAACGTTTGGAATTATTTTAATTTTTTATCTAAACTCCTAAACGTAATAATGAAGTCTTAATTGTGCGTTTAATCACCTTTTTTAAGAGATTATAATACTTTTTTTGTGCCAATAATACTTCTATTGATATTATTACTACAGTATCATAATAAAAAATACTTATAAAACCTTTGCTAAGCATTAATATTTGGCACTTTCCCCGTTCGCCGTAGTGCGTTTGATGAATGCACGTATATCATTATTGGCATTCTGAAGATCCTCACGACGTAAATACATCATATGTCCGCTACGATATCCCTTGAACTCAAAACGATCTTTCATTCGTCCACTAGGATCAACCTGCCACATGGTATATTTGGCGTTGAAATAGGTAGTTGCCCCATCATAATAGCCCGATTGCACCAACACATTCAAATAAGGGTTCTGAGCCATTGCCTGACGTAGATTGTCACGTGTATTGTCATTCTCATTGTTCCAAGGGCGAACTGGACCGAACATATTGTATTTGATATCGGTTTTAAATTTTAATTCTTCCTGTAAATAATAATTTATGGCAGGTGTAAAACTATGTAACCAAGAAGTCAATTCCGCACTATAATCGGGTCTTGAGCCAAATTGTTGACGGTCTATTCCCAAATATCTGGAATCTAGCCGTCCCGTAGTATAGCCTTTATCCTTCAACAGATTCTTCCAAAAATATCCCGTAGGAACCACTAAATTCTGATCAAGAATTTCTTTCTCTGACAGGCCTGAATAATAGGCCATTTTTTTAGCAACTGCGTTCTTTTCAGTTTCACCAATATACCCACCTTTCGCTAGTGCGGGAATAAGTGTATTAATAGTGTAGTTTTCAGATTCCGGTAGAATCTCCAATAAATCCTTGTTTTGTAATTCTGTGGGCAAGGCCTTATGGTGCCATGCAGCAGCTGTATAGTATGGAAGATTCATGGCATCAGAAACAGGACCACCATTACGTATTACCTTATAATCAGCTGGTGAAACCATGATCACTCCGTTTAAATACATCCATTGTTGGTTTTGTAATGCCAGGGAAAGTCCCATAACACGGGTTCCACCATAACTTTCACCAATAATATATTTTGGAGACCGCCATCTATTATTTCTCGTCACGAAGGTATTTAGCCACTCGGCCAAATATTTTATATCAGCGTTAATTCCAAAAAACTTTTCTCGATCCACATCTTTTCCAGTTTCAGGAATTGTACGGGAATAGCCTGTATTAGCCGGGTTAACGTATACAATATCGGTTACATCCAAGACTGAGTACGGATTATGCTTAACTCCGTAGGGTTGTATAGGATATCCTTCATCATCAATTTTAAGAACCCTTGGGCCTGTATACGCAAGATGCATCCATACCGATCCTGAACCTGGGCCGCCATTAAAGGAAATCAATAAAGGCCTAGAGGCACGATCTTTTACATTATTTCGTGTATAATAAGTATAATGTAAAGCGGCAGTTGGCTTGCCTTCTTCATCCCAGACGGGTTGTGTACCCGTTTTTGCCGTGTAATTAATGGGAGTACCATTTATAGTTACACTGTGTTGGGTAGTAATTACCGTATCTATTGGTAGTTTGCGCTCTTGGCTATTTGCAATTGTAAAGAAAAAAACAAGGCATGAGGATAGTATTAACTTTTTCATTTTTCTGGTTGATTTTAGTCTAGGAATAAATGTAACGAAATTTGGGAGATGATGAAAAATAATTGTTAATGTTAACTAGAACTTTTCAAATACCCCAAGCCCGAACAGCGCAAAATCATATTTGACGGGATCTAATGGGTCCAATTTCCGCAGTGAGACATCCAATTCCGCCAGGGCCTTGGCATCGTTCTGTTTTCGTTTGAGTAGCATTAGTTTACGTGCTACATTGCCCGAATGAACATCTAAAGGGCATGAGAGTTGAGCAGGGGAGATTGTATTCCAAATTCCAAAATCAACTCCGGTTGAAGCATCCCTAACCATCCACCGTAAAAACATATTAATTCGCTTGGCGGCAGAACCTTTTAAGGGGTCTGATATATGTTTGGTCGTTCGTTGTGGATGCGGTATTTCAAAGAACACTTTTTTGAATTTTGAAATTGAATTTTGCATAGAATCCTTGTCCGCATTACTAGCAAAAACATGTTCCAACCCCTTGTGATTAGTATAAATATTCTTTAAACTTCGAATAAAAAAAGTAAAGTCCATTCCATTGAATGTTCGGTGTACGAAATCCTTCAAAGAGCGTAGGTCAACATCTGTATGGTTTAGGACAAAATCCAAAGGCGCATAGTCCAATAAAGATATCATTTTATGGGCATTATTGATAATGCTCTTTCTATTGCCCCAAGCTATGGTTGCCGTTAAGAAGGCACTTATCTCTATATCTTCCTTTGCACTGAATTTATGGGGAATTTGTATGGGATCACTCTCCAAAAAAAATGGAAGATTGTATTGATCGACTTTTGTATCTAAAAACTCCTTGAGTTCTTCATGGGTCATAGTAAGGGCCGGTTGGTCAAATCAGTCCATTCAATTCCAACGGAATCTGTAATTCGCCCGTCGACCATTGTAAGTTTACGGTCGGCCAAATCAGCCAATTCCAGGTTATGGGTAACAATGATGAAGGTCTGCCCAAATTTGTCACGGAGCTCAAAAAAGAGTTTATGTAAATTATCCGCACTTTCAGAATCCAAATTACCGCTAGGCTCATCAGCGAATATGATAGAAGGATTATTGATTAACGATCTTGCCACGGCAACGCGCTGTTGCTCCCCACCTGATAGTTCACTTGGTTTATGGTGAATGCGATGTGAAAGCCCTAAAAATTCCAACAATTCTTTGGCTCTTTTTTCAACTTCACCTTTTGGGGTTTTTTTAATGTACGCCGGTATACATACATTCTCCAAAGCGGTAAATTCCGGTAATAATTGATGAAACTGAAAGATAAAACCAATATGCTCATTCCTGAATCTAGCTTGTTCCTTATCCGATAGGTCGCTGACTTCAATGCCATTGATAAGTAATCTACTATCTACTTTGTTGCTCTGAACATCCAATGTTCCCAATATTTGCAAAAGAGTGGTTTTGCCAGCACCAGATGGTCCAACAATTGAAACGATTTCACCTTTTTTTATATGAAGGTCCACGCCTTTCAGCACTTGTAAATCACCGTAAAATTTTTGAATATTGGTGGCTTGGATCATGTAAGTTTTTTATTGCAGCTTGAAAATTAATCATTAGTGCGGACATACGAAAACGACCAACTCTATAACAACGAAAGAATGTTGTTTTATTTTATCGATTTTAATGTAAATTGCCATAGTGTAATTTTCATGGTAAAATAATGACTATAGTAATTGTAAAATGAAATTCACTCTAAATAAAACAATAATATGGCATCATATAAAAGTTTAGAAGAATACGACTTGGAAATAACAAATGATGTTAAAGAGCGGTATTCAAAAATCATTGAAGAAATAGGAGAGGATGTCTCTCGTGAGGGTTTGATAAAAACACCGGAACGAGCGGCCAAAGCAATGTTGTTTCTTACGCAAGGATATCAGCAGGATGCTGCTGATATATTAAAAAGCGCGATGTTCAAGGAATCTTACAATGAAATGGTCATCGTAAAGGATATTGAACTCTATTCACTTTGTGAGCATCATATGTTACCCTTTTTTGGTAAAGCGCATATAGCCTACATTCCCAACGGACAAATTGTTGGTTTAAGTAAACTGCCGCGTATTGTAGATGTCTTTGCACGAAGATTACAGGTGCAGGAAAGATTGACAGAACAGATATTGGATTGTATCAATGACACCCTAAAGCCGCAAGGGGTTGCAGTGGTAATCGAAGCTGCGCATATGTGTATGATGATGCGAGGTGTGCAAAAACAAAACTCGGTGACTACAACATCAGGGTTTAGGGGTAGTTTTGTAAAAGAGGAAACCCGTAATGAGTTTTTAAAATTGATCAGTTCAAATCTTTCTTGAGTTGTAACTAATTGCACTTTGAAAATTGGCACTTTTATTGCATTGCAAAAGGTGAAATCGTAATTTTAAATATGTCAAAAAACAACGATAAGAAGTACCAAACCCTATTTTTGGGATTGTTATTTGATGGTATAGGAATGCTTTCATTTGTAGTGCCTTTTATTGGGGATTTTTCCGATATTATCTGGGCTCCTTTAGCCGGTTGGTTAATGACCAGATTATACAAGGGAAAAGTGGGTCAAGCGGCTGGTGTATTCACATTTATTGAGGAAATAATACCAGGTTTGGATATAGTGCCTACCTTCACCATTATGTGGTTATATACGTATATTTTTAAAGGTTCAAAAAAAGGAAAGATAATCGAAGTTGATGCCGATCGATAATCTTCCCTTTTAGGTTTTACAATGGAATACTTACTGCCAAGGAAATATTTCTACCAATATTGGCAATCCCGTCAGTTTTCAATCTTGATAAATGCGAAATATAGGTTTTGTCAAAAATGTTTTGTGCACTCAGACGTACTTCCATAGAAGTATTGAATGCAACAACCGCACCACCAAAACCTAAATCAACTAAATTATAACCCTTAGAAGCATCTTCAAAATCACCAACCTTATCTTGGTCCAATACCGATTTTAAAGTTATGTAGGCATATTTATTTTTGAGTCCCTTTAGCGTACTTATAGATTCGGCTCTTAAAGTATTCATAAAGCTGTTTGCGGGAATGAGTGGCAAATATGTGCCATTGTTTTGTTTGCCGACAACGGTTTCAAAGCTACTTTCGAAATGGAGCCAATCCAATGGGTGCGGATGTAAATGAAAACCAATTTCACCTCCATATAATTTGGCGTTTTCTTGTTGGTATACAAACACATCATCTTCACCAATGACTTCACCGTTAGGCTCAATAAAAATAAAATCCTTTACTGCATTATAGAACCCGTTTATGAAGAACTCTATATGTTGGTTTTTATATTCCAAGGAAATATCTGCCTGTATATTTTGTTCATATTTCAAATTTGGATTTCCAATCTCATATCTATTGGTTCCTTCATGAACCCCATTAGAAGTTAATTCGGCTAAATTTGGTGCTCTGAACCCTGTTGCCAAGTTCAAGCGGGCAATACTTTTTTTGTAAAGATTTAGTTTATAACCGATAGCGGCATTGATACTATTGAAATTACGGTCTAATTCTTTATACAAACTACTTTGTGGGGGACTAACGTTTATATCTCCATTAATATTTCTATGGTCAAAACGTATTCCCAATTGCATGCCACTTTCATCTTTGAAATGAATGTGCGATGTGGCTAATACACCAATATCATTGGTATTGGCATCAGGTATCAATTGTTCTTCCCCAAAGTTCTTATTCGTTTGGAGCATACCTTGTAGTCCTATGATGGTCTCAAGTTTACCCCACTTGGGCATTTCATATTGCAAATTGTAATTAAATGTAGCCAAATGCATTTCCAAGGCCGCAATGCTCTGGTCGTCCTCAAATTCCTTACGATTGTTGAATACATAACCAAAGGTGCCTTCCAAGCTTGAATTTTCAAAGAACATTTTGGTTTTTGAGCTTAGAATATGATTGTCGATTTCTTGATTTGGTAATTGGGGAGAACGTGTTTTGGTTTGCACTCCTATTTCCTCGGGAATGCCCAAATCAGATGTATTAAAATTATATCTTAACTCAGTTTTAAATTTAGTGGATTGGTAACCTACACCAGTTTTTAAGTCATACTCTTTGAAACGTGAATTGGTTAATCTTTCCTCATTCCCGGTCTTATAATCAATGTGCGAAGCATAACTTCCTCGTACTAGGAATTTTAATTTTTCTCCTGATGTTTTAAACCCTGCGTCTGCGCTTATTCCTTCCGTATTTGTGAAATATTGTAAATTCAAATCCCCTTCGGTATCATTTGCCGTAGTAAATTTTTCTGGATTGAAATAGAGTACACCCCCCATGGCATCTGAACCATAGAGTAGGGAGGCAGGACCTTTTATTACTTCAACACTTTCTATCCCAGCACCGTTGATTCCCAATCCATGCTCATCACCAAATTGTTGATTTTCCATCCGAATACCTTGGGTATAGACCAAAACCCTATTGGCACTTAATCCTCGGATGACCGGCTTGCCAATACCCACACCGGTAGATACACTTTCAACGCCTGCAATTTTTGTAATACCGTCTGAAAGGGTAATAGCTCCAGTAGTTTTGAGCTCTTTCATATTGGCCCGTTCCACCTTCATTACATTTTCACTCTGCAACTTATGAAATAGTGTCGATACGATAACCTCTTCCATTTCAATCGCACTTGGGGTCAAAGAAACATTGACAATGTTTTCTCCAGAGCTTATATTAATGGTTTTTGAAAATGTTTCATAACCGATTGAGGAAACGACCATTATAAAATCACCAATATGTAGGTCCTTAAGTTCATAAAAACCATTTTTATTGGTCGCTGTACCTTTTTCCAATTTTGGAATATAAATAGATACCTGTTCTAATGGCTCCATGTTTTCAGCATTGATTACTGCCCCAGATATCGTGCTTTGTGCAAAACCCATTTGA
The DNA here is from genome assembly GCA_965367725.1 of uncultured Maribacter sp. Lineage (GTDB taxonomy): Bacteria > Bacteroidota > Bacteroidia > Flavobacteriales > Flavobacteriaceae > Maribacter_A. Next base: position 22,252 of record CBDUKE010000017.1, read on the forward strand.
AAGGGAATTGCCATTACTGTTAATAAAAATATATACTTCATAACGTATTGAATTACAATTAGATAATAAAATAAATCGAATAATCTATGAAGCAGATGGAGGACCCCTAAGGACAAAATGAAGTTTTTGGTATTTGCTTAAAAAAGTATATTGGGAAGAAACTTTATTTGAAATATGGATAATCAAGGGTTGTGGCATTTCAACTAATGTAGAATGAAATTGTGGTGACAAGTTGAAATCCTGAAAGGCGCAATCCAATTCAACTTCATGTATATGTAATTGGCCAATGGCTTTACATTCCAAATGTTCATGTTCAATGAGTGCATGCGCCGTTTTGACTATTGATGGCGTAATCAGGAAGGCTACCAATAGGAGGCAAAAAGTGAATATGAAATTGTGATGGCGAAAGAATTTCATACTATAAAGTTAACTATTAATTAGGCATTAGTACTGTTAAGAAAAGTGTAATTTATTTGAGCAGAAAACCTAAGCCTAATCGGCGTAGCATCTTCTTTTCAAAATTCCAGAAAAACTTGAATTGGCCAAAAAGCCATCCAAATGCCACTAATAAAACCTGATAAATCGGAAAGATGAGAAGTATACGAATTATCCAATAAAACCAAGCGTTGGTAGTTTCCTTGTCAAGACCAATCAATTCAGTTACAGGGGCAGCTAATTTTGTCGCTGCGGAGCCTGTGACCGCGAAAACGACAAAAATCACTATTATCTGAAAATTAGACTCAATACCCCAGCGCTGCTTTAATTTCTCCATATTAGCATTTAATAAGCGCCAAATATACTTTTTAAATCCGAGGGATGAAAGGCCCTAAACGCTGGTTGTACTTGCGTTGAAAATAGATAAAATAATTATAGAGTTTATAGTTTACTTCATAACCATAATCAATGTGGGGGGAATAATCTATTTGCATTTCGTACAAATTGGGATTATACCGTTGTGGCTGCAATACACGCTGATTCCATTCAACTACATAAAGATTGTTTCGATTTTCCAAGTAGGATTGTTCGTAGTAACCTTCTGGTTTGGCAATACTTTTTAGCCAAAAATTGAAGCCAGGTTCAATAATTAATATTTCATATTCTGTTTTGTCACTCGCTATTTTAATGGTATCGCCTGCCTTTTTTTTAAAGGCCGTTTTTTCCTCGTCAGTGATATTCACTTGCTCTTTGGTGCTTCCACAGCTGCTCGCCATTAAAACTACTACAAACAAAAGGGTACTAGCTTTTAAGATCATACTTTTCATAGCTATAGTTTATTTTTAATGAAAAAATTCTAATAATCAGTTGATTGAATGGTTGACTTCATTGGAACTATCTATAGAAAGGTACAAAAAAAGCCGTACTGACAGAATTGTCAGGACGGCTTGTATATGTAAATGAAGGGTAAATAACTTATTTCCCGAAAAGACCTCCGAGTAATCCGCCAAGTCCACCTTTTTTCTTTCCACCTCCCATTACCATACCGGCAACGTCATCTAAAATACTACCGTCACCATCAGCATCAAGCAAAGTAGTAATCAAGCTTTGGTTTTGTTCTGGTTGACCACCTAGCAAGCCGCCTAACAAGCTGTTCAATCCGTTGGCATCGCTAACATTACTTTGGGCTTTTTGTTTTCCTATGTACCCCATTACGATGGGAGCAGCTATTTTAAGAATGTTTGCAATAGAACCAGCGTCCATTCCTGATTTTTGACTTAGGGCATTTTCGACTTGAGGTTGTTTGCCCCCAAAAACGTGGCTTAGAATACCTGCGCCATCTTTCATTACAGAATCATCAACACCACCACCGAACAATCCTCCAAGATTATCCAAAATACTTCCATCGTGTTTAGAAGAAAGGGCACTCATTAATCCTTCAGCGCCTTTAGGCGAGGATACATTTTTTTTCATGGCGCCCAAAAGTAATGGCATGGCCATGCTTAATACATCAGCAGTTTTATTTTCAGGTTGACCAGTTTGGCCAGCTACTCCGCTAATAAGTTGTTTGCCCATTGGGCTGTTTAATAAATCTAATAATCCAGACATGTTATAGTTAATTTAATGTTCAGTCTCGAAATGTACAAAAAGTGTTCCAGTATTTTAATGATGTGGCCTATAATATTATTTCAAAAGTGAGATGATCTGGGAAGCCAATTCGCTCCCAATCCTATCCTGTGCTTCCCCCGTCGCGGCACCTATATGGGGCGTAAGTGAAATATTGGGATGCATTAGTATTTTAATTTCAGGTTTGGGCTCAGATTCATATACATCCAAACCAGCAAATGATACTTTACCAGTTTCCAAGGCATCGACCAAAGCGACTTCATCAATTACCCCACCCCGAGCAGCATTAACGATACCGACCCCATCTTTCATGATGTTGAATTCATTCTTGCCAATCACATATTCCTTTTGGGCTGGGACATGTAAGGTTATTAAATCAGCAGATCGTAACAGCTCTTCTTTTGAAATACTATTGAATGTAAAAGTTACCGATTGCCCATCGAAAAAAGAAACTTCTATTGTTGCAGTTTCAATAAAAGGGTCTGAATAAATAACCTTCATACCAATACCCAAAGCTATTTTGGCTGTCGCCTGACCAATTCTACCAAAACCAATAACCCCTAAGGTCTTTCCTCTAAGTTCTGAACCACCAGCATAGGCTTTTTTGAGTTGTTTGAATTTACTATCACCCTCTAATGGCATATTTCTATTGGCATCGTATAAAAAACGAACGCCACCGAATAAATGGGCGAAAACCAGTTCTGCCACAGATTCTGAAGAAGCGGCTGGTGTATTGATTACATGCAATCCTTTTTCCTTTGCATATTCCACATCAATATTGTCCATACCAACACCGCCACGACCAATAAGTTTTAGTGATGGACAATTGTCGATGATGTCTTTACGCACTTGGGTTGCACTACGAACCAATAAACCTATTATTTCATTCTCATTGATGTAGTTTACTAATTGTTCTTGGGCTACCGTAGTTGTAATGACTTCAAAGCCTGCTGCCTCAAGATCATCTATCCCTCTTTTTGATATGCCGTCGTTTGCTAATATTTTCATTTTCAAATTTTAATTTTTGAATTTTAAGTTTTAAGCATTTGAATTGAGTTGGCTTGTTTTGATAATTTAACACTTACGACTTAAAATTTACCCCTTTCGTTCCATTTCACTCATTATATCCACTAAAACACCAACACTTTCAAGCGGTAGCGCATTGTACATAGATGCTCTATAACCTCCTACAGATCGATGCCCGTTTAGTCCGTTGATGCCTGACTCTTTCCACATGGTGTCAAAAGTTGCCTTCAATCTATCATCCGTTAAGTTGAACGTTGCATTCATATTTGAACGATCTTCTTTCTTTGCATACCCATCAAAAACTGGATTCAAATCTATTTCCGAATACAATAGTTGGGCTTTTTTCTCATTTAGTTCTTCAATAGCTGTTATTCCACCTAGGTTTTTGAGCCATTCCAAAGTCAACATAGAGGTATATACGGCAAAAACTGAAGGAGTATTGTACATACTATCTTTAGCGATATGTATTTTATAGTCCAACATTGAAGGAATCTTTCTAGATACCTTACCAAGAATATCTTCTTTTACAATAACGAGCGTTGTCCCAGCTGGTCCCATATTTTTTTGGGCCCCTGCATATATCAAATCGAATTGTGTAAAATCCAATTGTCTAGAGAATATATCTGAACTCATATCACAGACCAATGGGCTATCTGACTTTGGAAATTTTTTCAATTGGGTTCCAAAAATGGTATTGTTAGAGGTTAAGTGCAAATAATCCAATCCTTGGGGAACATTATATCCTTTAGGAATATAATTGAAATTTTCATCTTTGGAAGAACCTACTTCAATGACCTCACCAAAAAGACGGGCTTCTTTTATAGCTTTATCGCTCCAGGTTCCCGTATTCAAATATCCAGCCTTGGTTTCCAACAAATTATAGGCAACCATTAGAAATTCAAGACTTGCACCACCTTGTAAAAACAAGGCCTTATAGCCTTTTCCTTCAAGACCAAGAAGTTCTAAAGCAAGAGCTCGGGCTTTCTCCATTACCTCAACAAAATCTTTACCCCGATGTGAAACTTCAATAAGCGAAAGACCAGAGCCATTAAAATCCATTATAGCCTCAGAGGCTTTCAGTAATACTTCTTGAGGCAATATACATGGGCCTGCACTAAAATTATGTTTCTTCATTTTTATTGAAATTTAGACCTCAAAGGTCATGAATTATTAGCTAATAATCGTTACAAATCTGTTATTATTGGACTATGTTTTTAACAGGAATTCAACAGTGTCAACTCCATCTGCATAATCGGTTAAACTTGGCTTTTGCGTTTGACCGAAATTAATTTCATCTTCAAGAATTCCATTTGCCACTACACACTGTATTTTCCCAGCATCTGTTAAAAGTCGCTTTTTTAATTCATTTAAAGAATTGTATTCCTCATAGAACAAAGTAGCGATAGGCGAAGCGTAACTTTCATCATTTTTGAGCATTAAGAATCCGTTTTCCAGGATTTTAAACTCACTCATTAAGTAAACAGCCTTGTTGTAATCATAATTGTTGGCGTATTTTGCTTGATTTATAATGGGATTATAATCAAATATGGCCTCAAAGAAATTATCAAATTTATATCCATTGGGCACAAAGACCTTTGAAACACTTCTACAGCCAAGACCATAGTACCTAAAAATATCCTCGCCCAATGCCATAAGCTGCTCTTTGGATTCTTTACCGGTAATTATGGCAATAGAATTCCGGTTTTTGCGAATTACATTAGGCTTATGTCCAAAATAATGCTCAAAATAGCGGGATGTATTATCACTACCTGTAGCAATTACAGCATCAAACTTTTCCAATTTACTTTCAGCAAATTCAATTTCACTTTTGAGGGATGGCATTTTTTCAATGAGATAGCTTGCTATAAAAGGAAGTAAAATAGCGTCGTTTGATGATAGTTTAATGACCGCTTTATTTCCTGATAGGATGACAGATACAAAATCATGGAAACCGACCAGCGGTATGTTTCCCGCCATAATCAATGCTACGGTTTTATGCTGGTTCTTAGATATATCATAGCTGGATAACCATTGTTCCAGATTTGCCTTAGTCAATAAGTCTCCCCAACTGTTTAGGGCATAAATTATATTTTCCTTGGTAAACCAACCATTTTTATGACCGGCAAGTATTATGGTGTCATTTAATTTTGTGTGCCACGCTTGTTTTGATATGTCAAAGCCGTCTTTTTTATTGATTTCGCAATACTCCCTAAAAAATTCTCCGAGTTCTATAAAAGCCTTTACTCTTTCTTTATGGTTGATCATAATATTTGTGCAGAAATTCAATTGGGTTTACCTTTGGGCAAAAATAAGCATGCTGAAGTTAATTCAGTTTAAAAGAAAAAGAAAATTATGGCAATTATAATAACAGATGAATGTATAAATTGTGGCGCTTGTGAACCTGAGTGCCCCAACACTGCAATTTATGAAGGCGCAGATGAATGGCGTTATAGTGATGGCACCTCTTTGGAAGGTGATGTGGTTTTACCAAATGGCAAAGCCGTCAACGCCGGTGATGTACAAGAACCCGTAAGTGATGAACTTTATTATATAGTAGCGGATAAATGTACGGAGTGTAAAGGATTTCATGATGAACCCCAATGTGCAGCGGTATGCCCAGTAGATTGCTGTGTACCTGATGAAGATCATGTTGAAACCGAAGAACAACTTTTAGGAAAGCAAAAGTTTATGCATCCTGAGGGCTAGAAGTAGCTAGATTTTATTTTCAATGATCTTTGCTGCTATTTCTTTTAGGAATTTAGCACAAACCATGGCAGTGACGTCATTGATATCCCTTTTAGGATTATACTCCACAATATCAGCGCCAATTATTGGGGCTTCTATTTTTTGTATAATTTGAAGTACTTGTCTGGTGCTAAAACCGCCAGGTTCGTGGTGGGACACACCAGGGGCAAAAGCAGGGTCCAATGCATCTATATCCAGGGAGAGATAGATGGGCTCGTTGAATTTAGGTAGTGAATCAATATCAAAATCCTTCATCGTCAGGATTTCAACTCCAAATTTACCGGCCTGTTCTTTTTGATGGGTAGACAACGTTCTAACGCCAACCTGAATCAATCGGTTTGCCAATCCTCCTTCCATAATTCGGGCAAAAGGGCAGGCATGGGAATATTTATCACCCTCAAACTCATCATAAAGGTCACTATGGGCATCGATATGAAGAATATTCACAGGGCCGTACTGGTCAGTGACCGCTTTGAGGATTGGGTAGGTAATTGAATGGTCCCCGCCCAAAGTGATCAAAGGTTGTTTTTTATCTAGATTTCTGGTTGTAATTTTTTCAATATCAAAATAATCAGCTACTTCATAATCCCCTTTATCATCCCAAATATCTGGACGAAGTTCTAATCCGGATTCTGAAAAGTAATTTGCAGAATCACTTTTGTATGCCTTTTTAATTAAAGGAGGTGCTAAAGCCGGCCCCTTCATATAAGATGATTTAGCATCAAATAAAATACCTTGTAGTCCAATTTTATGGTTTCTCATATCCCTTTTGTTTTCATAGTTAAATGAGAATTAAAGTTAATAGGTCATTTGTTTTCGTAAGTATGATAAATATACATAGGTAAGACCTATATTTGCAGCGTTTTTAAATAATTTAACATGAAAGCAGGAATCGTAGGACTCCCCAATGTAGGTAAATCAACGCTGTTCAATTGTTTGTCGAACGCAAAGGCACAAAGCGCGAACTTTCCGTTCTGTACTATTGAACCCAATATTGGGGTTGTAAATGTGCCGGATGCTAGATTGGAAAAGTTAGAGGCACTCGTTAATCCGGAAAGGGTTTTACCTGCAACTGTTGATATTGTTGATATCGCAGGTTTGGTAAAAGGGGCAAGTAAAGGCGAAGGTCTTGGCAACCAGTTTTTAGGGAATATCCGGGAAACGGATGCTATTCTGCATGTACTTCGATGCTTTGATGATGATAATATTGTTCATGTGGATGGTTCGGTAGACCCTATTAGGGATAAAGAAACCATTGATATGGAGCTGCAGTTGAAAGATTTGGAAACTGTAGATAAGAAGCTTGATAAGGTTAAAAGAGCTGCGAAGACGGGGAATAAAGAAGCCCAAAAAGAAGAAGCCGTACTATTGAAAATAAAAGGAGGGCTTGAGGCTGGAATTTCTGTAAGGGCCATTGAACTTTCCAATGAGGATAAAAGGGATTATGTAAAACCATTACAGTTCATTACTGATAAACCAGTGATGTATGTTTGTAATGTTGATGAAGAATCAGCAGTTTCAGGCAATGCCTATGTAGATAAGGTAAAAGCAGCAGTGGCCAATGAAAAGGCAGAGATTGTAGTTCTTGCCGTGGGTACAGAGGCTGATATCACCGAATTGGAAACCTATGAGGAACGTCAAATGTTCTTGGAAGATCTTGGTTTGTCCGAACCTGGTTCTGCCAAGTTGATTCGCGGGGCCTACAAATTACTTGATTTAGAGACTTATTTCACCGCTGGTGTTAAGGAAGTCCGTGCTTGGACAATTCCAGTAGGTGCAACTGCCCCACAAGCGGCTGGGGTAATCCATACTGATTTTGAGAAAGGATTTATCCGTGCTGAGGTTATAGCATATAATGATTATGTAACCTATGGTAGTGAGGCCAAAGTGAAAGAAGCCGGTAAAATGAGGGTAGAGGGTAAGGAGTATGTTGTACAAGATGGTGACGTTATGCATTTTCGATTCAACGTTTAATTTTAAGACTTAGAGCTCATCGGATTTCCGGTTTTATCGACTATTCTAAAATCACGGTATTTCAAGATATTGACAAGTCAGATTTAAAACTTATTCCGTCTGGCAGTCTATACTATCAACAAATTTGGTAATTTCGTTGTTAATTACTTTCCAAGCCAAGTGCTTTGATTTTTGCTTTGAAATTTTATATTAGCAGGGTTAAACCCTGACGCATTATGGCACAGTCCCAATATACAGAAGATAATATTCGATCACTCGATTGGAAAGAGCATATTCGTTTACGTCCTGGAATGTATATTGGTAAATTGGGCGATGGTTCCTCGGCCGATGATGGTATTTATATCCTTTTGAAGGAAACCCTGGATAACTCTATCGATGAGTTTGTGATGGGTGCGGGTAAAACCATTGAAATTTACATAAAAGACAATATCGTTCGGGTTAGGGATTATGGTCGAGGTATTCCTCTAGGGAAGGTCGTAGATGTGGTTTCTAAAATGAACACTGGCGGAAAGTACGACAGCCGTGCGTTTAAAAAGTCAGTAGGGTTAAATGGGGTAGGTACAAAAGCCGTAAACGCATTGTCCAGTTTTTTTGAGGTGCAATCCTCACGGGATAATCAAATAAAGACAGCCCAGTTCAACCAAGGTAATTTAGTTTCTGAGGAGGGGCCTGTAGAAACTTCAAAACGAAAGGGAACAACTGTTTCCTTTACCCCTGATGAGGCTATATTCAAAAAATATAAATATAGAAATGAGTATGTAGAGCGCATGCTCAAGAACTATGTGTATTTAAATCCTGGGCTAACCATAGTTTTCAATGGGGAAAAGTTCCACTCGGAAAACGGATTGAAAGATTTATTGGAGGACAATAACAATGCCGAGGATCTTTTATATCCCATCATACACCTAAGAGGGGATGATATAGAAGTTGCGATTACGCATAGTAAGACGCAGTATAGTGAGGAATACCATTCTTTCGTCAACGGACAACATACTACCCAGGGGGGTACCCACCAAGCGGCATTTCGTGAAGCCTTGGTAAGGACCATTCGTGATTTCTATGGAAAGAATTACGAAGCTAGTGATATTCGAAAGTCGATTATTTCGGCAATCTCCATTAAGGTAATGGAACCAGTCTTTGAAAGTCAGACCAAGACCAAATTGGGATCTACCGATATGGGAGGTGAATTCCCAACAGTGCGCACGTACATCAACGATTTTGTTGGAAAATATCTGGATAACTATTTGCATAAAAATCCAGAAACCGCCGAAAAATTGCAGCGCAAGATCATGATGGCCGAAAAGGAGCGAAAAGAGCTTTCGGGTATTCGTAAATTAGCTAGGGATCGCGCTAAAAAGGCAAGTTTACACAATAAGAAACTACGCGATTGCCGTGTGCATTTGGGGGATATGAAAAACGATCGTCGTTTGGAAAGCACTCTTTTTATTACCGAAGGTGATTCGGCTTCAGGTTCGATAACAAAATCCCGCGATGTAAACACCCAGGCGGTATTCAGTTTAAGGGGGAAGCCTTTAAATTCATATGGAATGTCTAAAAAGATTGTATATGAGAATGAGGAATTCAATCTCTTGCAAGCTGCACTGAACATTGAGGAATCAATGGAAGACCTTCGTTACAATAATATTGTAATTGCAACTGACGCTGACGTAGATGGTATGCACATTCGATTGTTATTGATTACCTTTTTCCTGCAGTTTTTCCCTGAATTGATTAAGGAGAACCATCTATATATTCTACAAACACCTTTATTCAGGGTTCGCAACAAAAAGGAAACATTTTATTGCTATAGCGATGAAGAGCGTAGAAATGCAATTCAAAAATTAACGGGCAAGCCAGAAATAACACGATTCAAAGGTTTAGGTGAAATATCACCTGATGAATTCCAACACTTTATCGGAGAGGATATTCGATTGGAACCGGTAATGCTCGATAAGGCCATGTCAATTGAAAACCTACTAAAATTCTATATGGGTAAAAACACCCCCGAACGTCAGGAATTCATAATCAATAACCTTAAAGTGGAAGTTGACCTAGTAGAAGAAAAACAATTATAAATCAATATAATACGATTCTTTCTTTATGGAAGATAATGAAGAACTGAACGAAGCACAAAACGAAGATCAACCTATAGAAGATGGTGCAGGAATAGATGATTCCCAAGATGCCCTGACCAAGGTTACGGGAATGTATAAGGATTGGTTTTTGGACTATGCCTCGTACGTGATATTAGAGCGTGCGGTTCCTGCCATTGAAGATGGTTTTAAGCCAGTACAGCGTAGAATATTGCATTCACTTAAAGAGTTGGATGATGGTCGCTACAATAAAGTAGCGAACGTTGTTGGTCATACGATGCAATATCACCCGCACGGTGATGCTAGTATAGCCGATGCTATGGTGCAAATTGGGCAAAAAGACTTATTGATCGATACCCAAGGTAACTGGGGCAATATTTTAACAGGGGATAGGGCAGCAGCCTCAAGGTATATTGAGGCTAGACTTTCCAAATTTGCGCTAGAAGTGGTTTTTAGCCCAAAGATTACAGAATGGCAACTTTCATATGATAGCCGCAAAAAAGAACCAGTAAATCTTCCAGTTAAATTCCCATTGCTATTGGCGCAAGGTGCCGAGGGTATTGCCGTGGGACTTTCAACAAAAGTACTGCCGCATAATTTCATGGAGTTGATCGATGCTTCTATAAAGCATTTGAAAGGACAAGGGTTCAAGTTGTTCCCAGATTTTCCGACAGCCGGAATTATTGATATCAGTAATTACAATGATGGTTTAAGGGGAGGTAAGATCCGCGTTCGTGCCAAAATTTCACAAAAAGACAAGAACACCCTGGTTATAAATGAGATACCCTATGGTACTAATACTTCTTCTTTAATAGATTCCATATTGAAAGCGAATGAAAAAGGGAAGATAAAAATTAAAAAAATTGAAGATAATACTGCTGCTGAAGTAGAGATCCTTGTGCATTTGCCTGGCGGTATATCGCCAGATAAAACTATAGATGCGCTCTATGCCTTTACTTCTTGTGAATCTTCCATTTCACCTTTAGGATGTATCATTGAAGACAATAAGCCGCTTTTTATTGGGGTGTCCGAAATGTTAAGGCAATCAACAGATTTAACAGTTGACTTATTGAAGGCTGAATTGGAAATTCAACTTTCAGAACTGGAGGAACAATGGCATTTTGCATCTTTAGAGCGTATTTTCATTGAAAAAAGAATTTATCGCGATATAGAGGAAGAGGAAACTTGGGAAGGTGTAATTTCAGCAATAGATAAAGGCCTTAAACCCCATGTCAAGCATTTAAAACGGGCGGTGACAGAGGAGGATATCGTTCGTTTGACGGAAATTAGAATCAAACGAATTTCAAAGTTCGATATTGATAAAGCGCAACAATATCTTGATAGTTTAGAAGAAAAAATTGCTGAGGTCAAACATCATTTAGCTAATCTTATCGTTTTTGCCATTGATTACTTTAAAAACCTCAAAACCAAATATGGCAAAGGGCGTGAACGTAAATCTGAAATCCGGATTTTTGATGATATTGAAGCTACAAAAGTAGTGATTCGTAACACAAAGCTTTATGTAAATCGTGAAGAGGGCTTTGTAGGGACTTCATTACGTCGTGATGAATATGTTACTGATTGTAGCGATATAGATGATATTATTGTCTTTACTAAAGATGGCAAGGCAATGGTCACCAAAGTCGACTCAAAAACCTTTATAGGAAAGAATATTATTCATGTTGCCGTGTTCAAGAAAAAAGATAAGCGCACCACCTATAATTTGATTTACAAAGATGGTAAAGGCGGCCCAACGTATATTAAAAGGTTTAATGTGACTAGCGTCACTAGAGATAGGCCTTATGATTTAACCAAAGGTAAGCCTGGGTCATTAGTGCATTACTTTTCTGCAAATCCTAATGGAGAAGCAGAAATTGTAACAATTAATCTTAGGCAGGCAGGCAGTATAAAAAAACTGAAATGGGATATAGATTTTGCAGATGTTCTTATTAAGGGTAGAGCGTCTAAAGGAAATATTGTCACAAAATATACGGTTAAGCGAATTGAGCTTAAGGAAAAAGGAGTTTCAACTTTAAAACCCCGGAAGATTTGGTTCGACGATGTTGTTCGAAGACTCAATGTAGATGGCAGGGGAGAGTTGCTCGGTGAATTTAGGGGTGATGACCTTTTGTTGGTTGTTAACCAAAAAGGAATTGCAAAAACAATCCTACCAACGATGACTTCCCGTTTTGATGACGATATGATCGTCCTTGAAAAATGGAATCCGAACAAACCATTATCCGCAATATATTGGGAGGGTGAGAAAGAACGTTTTTACGTAAAACGCTTTTTGATTGAGCATGGGAATAGGGAAGATCTGTTCATATCCGAACATCATAAATCGTATCTGGAATTGGTTTCCACAGATTGGTTTCCGGTTGTTGAATTGGAATATTCCAAACCTCGGGGTAAAGATGCTAAACCAAATTTAAGTATTGATATAGAGGATTTTATATCGATTAAAGGAATAAAAGCTTTAGGAAATCAATTGACCTCGGAAAAGGTGAAGAATATAAATGTGATGGACCCTTTGCCGTACGAAGAACCAGAGGAGCAAGAGGCCAATGAGATTGAAGTTGTTGACGAGGAAGATGTAAGTTCAGAAACCGCCAAAGCTTCGAAAAAAAAGCCTAAAAATACAGAAGATCCTGATGAAGACGATGAGGGTCAAATAACTTTATTTTAGCAGTTTCAATGAAAAATTTTATTCAGGAATTCAAGGATTTTGCGATTAAAGGCAATATGATGGATATGGCCATTGGCATCATCATAGGAACTGCTTTTAACAAGGTTGTGAATGTCTTGGTAAAAAAGATTGTAATGCCTCCATTATCATTAATGACTCAGGGGGTTGATTTATCTGAAAAGAAATATGTATTGCGTGAAGCCTATGGTGACATCAATGAGGTGGCAATAGGATATGGTGAGTTAATCGAAGTATTAATTGATTTTGCGATAATATCATTTACCATATTTGTGGTTATTAAATTCATGAACCGTTTCCGGACTAAGGCTGAAGACCCCTCAAATATAGAAGAAACAACGCCAAAAAATATTGAATTGTTGGCCAATTTAGAGCAGCTCATGAAAGAGCAGAATGAAATTTTAAGGGATAATAAGAAATAATCCCATTAATATGTTTTGCAAGGATGCCACATTATACTGTATCTTTGCAATAATTTAGAATTTATGGATTTTACCAACCCCCTGGTATACGGAGTACCCTGTTTTATAGCATTTATCTTACTGGAATTAGCTTATAGCAAAACTCATGGTGATGAGGAACTATATGAGTGGAAAGACTTGTTTGCTAGTGGTTTTATGGGGGTAGGATCTGCGATTATCGCACCTTTGATCAAGGTGATTTCAGCGATTGTCATATTCGAATTCACTTATGAATTGTTCAATCCAATGGTAGATGGTGTTAGAACCAATATTATGGGGTATACATCTTTTGGGTATGCATGGTATATTTGGTTGCTTTGTCAGCTAGCAGATGATTTTACGTATTACTGGTTTCACCGCGCCAATCATGAGGTGCGCCTGTTATGGGCTGCGCATATAGTGCATCATTCATCAGATAATTTTAATTTGGGAACTGCCGTCCGTAATGGGTGGTTCACAATATTGTACAAGCCTTTGTTTTATATGTGGATGCCTGCTTTCGGCTTCCCTCCAGAGATGGTCGTTGTGTGTTTGGGAATAGAGGCCTTATGGCAATTTCAGCTGCATACGGTGTACGTTCCTAAAATGGGATTTATAGAAAAGATTTTCAATACCCATACCATGCACCAGGTACATCACGCCCAAAATGTGGAGTATTTGGACAAAAATCATGGCGGTTTCTTGAATATTTTTGATAAAATATTCGGCACTTGGAAAGAATTGGATGATGGCGTTGATGTCAAGTATGGCGTTATTCATGCGCCCGAATCCTACAACCCCATAGTTATACTAACCCATGAATTCAAGGATATATGGAATGACATAAAGAAATCACCCAAGATTTCACATAAACTGATGTATATTTTCGGTCCTCCCGGTTGGAGTCATGATGG